>JAGLCZ010000001.1 GCA_023145975.1 Candidatus Hydrogenedentota bacterium
GGCTGACAAACAAATTATACGATGGTATCGGATAGAAATAGGATAAATTATACGATAGTATCGGATATTTATAATTATTGTCCCAATAACCTATAAATGATATTATTCTAAAAGACATTTCAGCCGTTAACAACATCCGTCATCCAAAAGTTTTAAAGGATTTTTTTCTGCTATTAATGGAACGGGCAGGGAAGCAAATGAGCATTAATAAAGTATCATCTATCCTTGGGGTTTCTGTTGATACCACTGCAAGGTATTTTGATTTTTTTGTTAAAGCATACCTCATTTACCCGGTTGCACGCAATGGTAAAACCAACGAAAGGCTACTTGCACCAAAAAAAATCTATGCTCCCGATACGGGTATAAAAACTTTACTGACAGGTTTCAGGGATAAAGGTAGTTTGTTCGAAAATTATATATTCCTTCGGTTAAAACAATACTCGCCAGAATATATCTACAAAGATCAAACTGAAATCGATTTCATTTTAAAAAACAATGTAGTTGTCGAGGCAAAATATCATCCCGAACCTTTGTCGGAAAAGCAAGAAAAACTTATGGCATCACTGGGGGCTACAAAAAAATACGTAGTCAGGAATTTTAATGATTTAGCGGATTTAAAGAAAGAGTTGGGCTAATATAGGTATTAATTGAGAGAGTACCACCTGAAAATAAGGATGAACTATTTTCTTGAGTGATGTAGTCTCGCCCGGATCAAACATCTCATATCAAACATCTTCTGGAGCCACCCACGAGACTCGAACTCGCGACCCGCGCATTACGAATGCGCTGCTCTACCAACTGAGCTACGTCGGCATAACGCACCAGTGCTGTGATGTACACGAAACACCAGCGTGAATGCGTGAGTATAATAAAGTATTGCACCTCAGATCAAACATTTGTACCTGAAAAATGTTTGACCGAATAGGAACAAGGATTATATAATCCTCAGGATATGTATGGGCTGAACGCGCTGTTCGGATGGTTGTCTGCCGTCGGTAGATTCAACGGGTCTCGATAATGGGATTCGGTGCTGGATCGTTTTGGTGTGAAAAATATCAGCCCTCATCTTTACTAACAGGAACTATAGAATGCAAATTGCTGAACGATTGACAAAGATTCCACCGTATCTATTTATGACGTTACGAAATAAGATCAATGAAGCGCGCGCCCGTGGTGTGGATGTTATCAGTCTTGCTATTGGTGATCCCGTGGAAGCCACTCCGGGAAGTGTTATTGATGCATTGGCGGAAGCGGCTCGAAACAAGGAAAATCACCGATATCCCACCGATGAAGAATGGGGTATGTTGGCATTTCGTGAGGCGGTGGCGCGGTGGTATGCACGTCGGTATAACGTATCTCTTGATCCGGCGCGGGAAGTGGCGGCACTTATCGGCTCCAAAGAGGGGTGCCATCATTTTGCTTTGGGTGTAATTAATCCGGGCGATTTGGTGTTGGTGACGGATCCGGGTTACCCGGGATATAAGCCGAGTATTTGGTTTGTAGGTGCGGAACCCCATCCTATATCGATGAAAGAGGAAAATAACTTTTTGCCGGATTTGGCTGCCATACCCTCTGATGTGGCGAAGCGTGCCACAGCTTTTTACTTGAACTATCCCAACAATCCTACGGGGGCAGTAGCCACCGAGGAGTTTCTCACGGAACTGGTTGCTTTTGCCCGGGAGTATGATATTGCAATTTGCTATGATAACCCTTACAGTGAAGTGGTATTTGGTGCTGAGCGCCTGAGTTTTTTGAGTATTCCCGGCGCGAAAGAGGTGGGCGTGGAATTAAATTCCCTGTCGAAACCCTACAACATGACCGGGTGGCGTATCGGCATGGTATGTGGTAATCCTGACATTGTGAACGCCATGGCTACCTCGAAGGCAAATACAGACAGCGGTGTTTTCAATGCCGTACAATATGCGGGAATTGAGGCACTGGATAATTGCGATGCGTTCATCGGTGAAATGCTGACTATTTATGGACGCCGCCGCACTAAGGTGCTGGAGACCTTGAAGGCGTTGGGCTGGTCTTACGAACCGCCTGCAGGTACTTTTTATTTGTGGACTCCCGTACCCGACGGCTACACATCATCCGAGTTTTGTGACTTTGTTTTTGAAAAGACAGCGGTAGTGCTGGCGCCCGGTTCTGCCTATGGTGTTTATGGTGAAGGCTATGTCCGTTTTTCGTTGACTGTTGACGATGAACGTCTTGATGAGGCATTGTGCCGGATGCGTGATAAAATAGGCGTTGTTTCTTTTAAGTCACAGAAATCATAAAGTTTATTGTTATGGCAGCGAGATTAGATTTTGTTGAGGCGTCGCAGGTACGGATTATACCGCAGGGTATATCCAAGCACGATGCCCTGGACATATTAATTGATGCGTTGTGCCGCAATCCTGTTATTGTGGATTGCGATGCTTTCCGCAAGGCCGTGTATGAGCGTGAAGCAGTGCAAAGCACGGGTATTGGCGGGGGTGTCGCAGTGCCTCATGTGCGTATTCCTGAAGTGACAGAAGCGACTATTTCTCTGGGTATTGTGCCCGATGGTCTTGATTTCGCTGCTTTGGATAATCGCCCGGTACAAATCATCGTACTTTTTGCTACTCCCAAAAATTCGGAAAAGACCTATCTGAGTTTACTGGCCAAGGTGATGGTGGCGCTGCGTAACCGTGAAACCTTTGCTTCCCTTGCTTCTTGTCGCAGCGCCGAAGAAGTGGTGGCGTTGCTCTAAGTTATTTTACTACCCTCTTATGCGCGGTATTGGCACGGAATTATAGTTAGGATACTGTGGCGTTTGTTTTAGGCGGATTTCGGATAATTTCCCTGCGTAAAAATATTCTGGTTCCTTATGACGGCATCCCTTAAATTTATGCTTTACAATATACGTTATGGCACGGGTACCGGTATGGCATACCATCTTCCCTTGCCATTTACAGGATATTTTCGGTATAGCCATAGAAATATAAGGCGTATCCTGTCTTTTATTAAGGAGGAAAAACCGGATATTATCGGGTTAGTGGAGGTGGATGACGGTTCCTACCGATCCCGCAAGATAAATCAGGCGGAATGGATGGCTCAGGCGTTGGGCTATGAGCATGTATATCAGTCCAAGTATGGTGAAGGGTCGTTGGCAAGGCGTGTGCCTGTACTAAATCG
>JAGLCZ010000010.1 GCA_023145975.1 Candidatus Hydrogenedentota bacterium
CCCGAAAAGACTAAGGAGTAATGCATTATGCCGGTACCTAAGAGACGAACCGGAAGCACCAAAAAACGCATGCGTCGTTCGCATCATGCGCTTACCCCCGTAAATGTAACGGAATGCCCGGAATCCGGGGAAGCGAAATTGCCCCACCGTGTATGCTTGAAAACAGGATTTTACAAGGGACGTGTTGTAGTTAAACCCCAGACAGATTAACTCCTGTCTGAATAGGATACTCTGCCGTGCGAATTGCCTTGGATGCTATGGGTTCGGACAATGCACCTGACGTTGAACTAGAGGGTGCCGTTCACGCCAGCTTGGATTCTGATATAGAAATCGTGCTGGTGGGGGACGAGGTATTGCTTGAGGAAAAACTTAAGAAGTTTTCCAAGAAGGGCAATATCACCATTTGTCATGCGTCTGAGGTTATTGGTATGGATGAGAAACCGGTAATCGCAGTACGTAAGAAAAGGGACTCGTCATTACATGTAGGTATGCGCCTTGTTAAAGAGGGAGAGGTGCAGGGATTCGTAAGTGCGGGGAACACGGGTGCGGTGATGGTGACGGCGCGAACCATACTGGGCTCTATTCCGGGTGTGGCGCGTTCTGCTATCAGCCAGGCACTTCCTACGATATATGGCGATGTGGTAATGCTTGATCTCGGTGCAAATGTGGATTGCACAACACGCCAATTATGTGAGTTTGCCGAGATGGGTATAGCTTATTCACGGTATGCTCTTGGTGTCGAGGAACCGCGTGTGGCATTGCTTAACATCGGGGAAGAGGGCGGTAAAGGCGGTGCAGTCGCACGCGAGGCGTATGACATCCTTTCAGCAACAAGCCATATCAACTTTGTCGGTAATATAGAGCCGCGTACTTTTTATGAGAGCAAGGCCGATGTGGTGGTGTGCGACGGCTTCATTGGTAATCTTTTCCTAAAGACAAGTGAAGCAGTGGCCTATTTTATGGGGAAAATGCTGCGCGAGTATTTTGAGAGTTCCTCCATGAGTAAAATTGGTGCAGTGCTTTCCGGAAAAGCGTTGAGGCAAATGCGGCACAGAGTGGATCCGAATGAACTGCCGGGCGCACCGTTACTGGGTATTAATGGAACTATTATTATTCAGCATGGTTCTTCTTCTCCGCGTGGTATAGAAAGTGCCATTCGTGGTGCGCGTGTTGCCATCGAGAATAACCTGAACGACCATATTCGAAACAATATCATGAAGCTGCGTGATGCTGATATAAGCAGTGGCGACAGCATCACAGATGAAAAAGACGATTCATCGAAGCTGCCTGAAGCATCTGAGATACCCGAGACACCTGAGGAAGTTCAGTAGTTCCGGGCAGGAGGAATAATCCATGTCCGTATTTCTATTCCCGGGGCAAGGCAGCCAAAAAGCGGGTACAGCAAAACTATTCTATGATATCTCGCCAGCAGCGCGTGCTGTCTTTGACCGCATGGCTGCTTCTTTGACTGAAGATGTTATGCAAGTTTTATTTGAGGGCTCTCAGGAAGATATCAACCATACCCGTAATGCCCAGCCTGTGTTGTTATGTACCGAAATAGCAATTACTGCACATCTTGCTTCTTTGGGGATTCAACCCGCATTGTGTGCTGGACATAGCCTTGGAGAAATTGCTGCGTTCACTGTTGCAGGTGCGATTGAACTGGAAGATGCCGTTCTTTTTATTCTTGAACGGGCACGACTGATGTCTGAAGAGGTGCCCGAGGGCGGCATGGCGGCTGTGATTGGTATGGAACCAAAAGAAATTGAGTTGCTTCTTTGTGCGGGAACGCAGGTAGCCAATTATAATGGTCCTCTGCAGACCATAATCTCCGGTTCTTCCCATTCTCTTTCCGTAACTATCCAGGCACTTAAAGATCACGGAGCGCGTCGTGTTTTACCGCTTCAGGTATCCGGACCATTTCACTCAGAATATATGAAACCTGCTGCCGTTGCGCTCGAAAGATATTTGGACTCCATGAATATTTTCAAACCGGAAGTGCCTGTACTTTCTTCCGTAAGTGGTACCTATGAAGATGATCCTGTGCGGATTCGTTCTTTACTGGCACAGCAGTTGTATAGCCCTGTGCGTTGGACAGAAGTGATGGATCAGTTGGAGAAGCGTAAAGCTGTTGAAGTTGGTCCGGGTAATGCGCTTGCGGGCCTTGCCAAACGTGCGTCGTGTGCGCCGCTTGTTTTTCCCGCGAATACTCCGGAATCTTGCGAGCGTTTGTCGAGTGTATTGTAGTCATAAACGATCTTTTAGTTTGGGAGAAACAGCATGAATCAATTTGAAGGCAAAGTTGCATTGATCACAGGCGGGAGTCGTGGTATTGGTTTTTCCTGTGCACGTCTCTTTGCTGATCAGGGCGCACAGGTAGTGATATGTAGTCGCGATGAAGTTACTGCACAGAGTGCTGCTGCGGCTATTGGTGATTCCTGTACCGGGGCTGCCTGTGATGTTACTGATCCCGATGCGGTGAAACTTCTGTTGAAAAATATTGCCGCCGAACAGGGCGCACTTCATATTCTGGTAAATAATGCGGGAATTACAGAGGATGGCTTGTTGGCTCGTATGAAAAATGAGCAGTGGGAACGGGTTATTGCAACAAACTTAAAGGGTGCATTTCATACCTGCCGTGCTGCAGCAAAACTTATGCTCAGGCAGCGATATGGCCGCATTATAAATATAGGGTCCATCGTTGGGTTACGAGGGCAGGGGGGGCAGTGTAACTATGCCGCTGCCAAGGCGGGACTTATAGGTTTTAGCAAAGCCTATGCGCGTGAAGTTTCCTCGCGTAATATTACGGTGAACCTGGTTGCGCCGGGTTTTATTGAAACGGATATGACAAGCGATATGAGTGATGAAATGTGTACGGCAGCAGTACGCCAGATTCCGCTTGCACGCATCGGCACCCCGGAAGATGTTGCATCTGTGGTTGCTTTTCTCGCTTCCGATGCCGCGGACTACATTACAGGGGCTGTGATTCCTGTTGATGGCGGTCTTGCTATGTGATCGGTGCAGCAGTATTATTTTGAATATTCAAGATGCACGTTATAGAATATAGTGATTACAT
>JAGLCZ010000100.1 GCA_023145975.1 Candidatus Hydrogenedentota bacterium
CGTGGCCGAAGAGTTCGCTTTCGAGAAGCTGTGGGGACAGGGCGGCGCAGTGTACCGGAATGAACGGGCCCTGCGCCCGGGGGCTGAGCCGGTGCAGGGCGTGAGCCACCAGTTCTTTGCCCGTCCCGCTTTCGCCCAGGATAAGGATCCCAATGTCTGTTGGAGCGGCACGAACCGCTTTTCTCAGGGGCTTCATTAGTGCAGGGTGTGTGCCTGCAATACCTGCTGCGTGACAGGAGGCCTGCAGATCCAGCGGGGTATCGTCGCTATTAGTCCATTGATCAAGATCAGCAAGTACACGTGGAAGTTCGGGGTGCATGGGATCAACAACAGTAACCGGTGATTGGGCAACAGAAACGAAACGGGGGTTACGCAATTGCAGCAGTTTCAATGTGAATTCACCGGCACCTGCCAACAACAGCCAGCAGGCGTGCATCTGGGGGGTTCCGGAGGCTAAAGCAGCAAAGCATTCTCTGCTGTTCCCGGTGAACTTTTTCAGTGCCTGCCGCTGCCAATGCAATACTTCTATATGGCTGGTGGGATCTGTTATTGCACAGGGAAACAGGATCACTTCAGAGTCGGGATGTCGTTCGCGCAGTAACGCTGCCGTTTCTTCTGCGGATGTTAACATGGCAGTAGCAGCAAGCAATACAATACGGTCAAAAGTGTGGTGTTTTACAAGAGAAAGAACAGGTCCGTCCAGGGACTGTCCTGACGGAATGCTACCCGTTACAGGGTCATGACTTCCTATAAAACTAAACAGGACACGCATGTGCCGCCCTCCACTTCCTTTGTTTGCGCTTTGGTCTTATAACCGTCTTCCATTATAATATTCTCCTGACAGGAAATCAATAAGGATACGGTATTTTTTCTGAATCCTTTCAGGCTTGTGGCATGGTATTTGCTTTAACTGCATTAGGGTTACAGAAAAAAAACAGAAAGGTAAACCAGTATGACAAAGCATTGTTTTATTGCCAATATCGGACAGCGGGATCTCCAGGTAAATTATGATGCTGTGAAGGAAGCAGATCCGAAGCTTGGGGAAAAATTGTATGATGCAGGTCAAAAAAAGAATATGCGGGTATTGGGAGGGCTTATCTTAAAGCACTTTGAAATGGTGGAGCCTTTTCTGGGAGCGCCTATATTAGGAACTGCGTTACGCGAACTCGCCCTGAACGACGAAATGCCTGATGAAGTTGTTCTTGTAGGCACTAAACAAACCGACAAAAAGTTTTTCGCCGGGGATACCTTCCGTAGTGCAGAAGTATTGGTACGCTTGTTGGAAACACGTTTTCAGGGAGCAAGCCGATTCCGATCAATTGAGGTTTCCGGTACTCCTAATGATTTGAATACTATGTTGGAAGAATACGGAAAAGTGTGCAGCGGGATAACCGCAGAACGCGTTCATGCCCTGTGTACAGGAGGGACTCCTGCCTGTAATATGGCATTGAGCCTGCGTGCCATCGAGTTTTTCGGGGAAGGATGTACCGTATTTCATGTGGCAGAAAACGCTGCAGTCCCGACACGCTTACATATTGGTCGTTATATTTTTGCGCAGCACAGAAAGATTGCTTTGGAACGATTGGCACGACGCGGTGATTTTGATGCTATAGCAGAGGATGGGGGCTATGCAAAGCCGGTGCGCAGTCTCGCCCGTGCGGCAGCAGCCCGTCTCAACTTCAATTTTAAGGAAAGTCTGGATATCCTTCAACAGTTAAATGGGTCTTGTATAGAGGCGCCTCTGGATAAACTTCGTGAAGCGGGGCAGATATTGGCGGCTGGAAATCATCGTGAGGCTTCTCTTGAGGAAGTGTACTGGAATGCATTATTGAAATGGCGGCGTGATGAATGTACAGATTATCTTGGACGTGTCTGGCGATTGCTCGAAGGAAGTCTGCAGAATGTGATTCGCCCTGTCATTGGATGTAAAATAACCGACAAAAAGATCAAAAGATGTTTTGAAGACTGGATAGAAGGTCAAGATGAATGTCGTAAGTATGTATGTGAAAAAGCGAACTATAACAAAACGAGTCGTCTCACGCCTACCATGCCTGTACTTACGATTACTTTGAGCTATCTCATAAAGAACGATCCTGAGTTGCTGTCAAAAACAGGACTTGACCGTGCCCGGGCAGAAAAACTCTATGATGCGGTGAAGGCTTTGCGCCCTCTGACCGATTTGCGTAATGCGAGTGTTATGGCACACGGTTTTGCCGGGGTTTGGAAAGAAAAAATACTTGCGCAGGTTTCTTCGGCAGATGGTGAGCAGGGGCTGCACGATAAGCTTCGCTGCCTGTTGGAAAGTCAGAATATTGTTCCAGGCGAGGATCCTGTTGCATGTTTTGCAGATGCCCTTATCAAATTGAATGGAGAAATGGATTATGACAGCGATTGACACATTAACAGCGACTATGCAGACGGCGGTATTTCGGGTTGAAGAACCTTTGTCTTTGCCCGGCTATAAAGGGTCTACTTTCAGGGGCGCCCTCGGTCATGCCTTCAAACAGGTGAGCTGCGCCCTGCGACGTGAAAGCTGCGCCACCTGTCTCGTAAAACAGCGGTGTGCCTACAGCGTGTGTTTTGAAACACCCGTTCCGGAAAGTGCAGAGATCATGCGCAAATACCCGAGTGCACCCCACCCCTTTATTCTTGAACCTCCTGCTGACGAACGGTATCAATTTGAACCGGGGGAAGAATTGATGGTTCGCCTTTGGCTTGTTGGAAATACTACCGCGTATCTTCCTTACTTCATTTATGCCTTTGACGAAATGGGTAAGCGCGGGTTGGGACGTGATCGCAGAAAAGTTACGTTATGCCGGGTTGAGACGGAAGATGGCGCGGGGCTGCGGCAGTTGTACCATGAAGATAATGAATCTATCACCGGGACAGCAGCCTGTATAGATGACGGTACTATCGCCGAACGTATGGACGAACTGCGTAATGTGCCGTTAAGGGTCTCCTTCGAAACGCCGATCCGGATCAAAAGCAAGAATCGTTTAACCGACAGCTGTGATATGAAGGTTCTTGCCCCTTCTTTGGTGCGAAGACTGCATACGCTTACCTATTTCTTTTGTGCTGGTAAATGGACCAAGGATATTGGTGCGCTGCTGGATGCGGCTGAGACTGTGGAAACCCTTGATTCGCAAGTACACTGGATGGATTGGAACCGTTATTCGTCGAGGCAGGAGACCACCATGCAGTTGGGCGGCTTTATTGGCGAAGCAACCTACAGTGCTGTTCCAGAACCACTGCTGCGCTATTTATGTTGGGGGGAAGCATTACATATCGGTAAAGGAAGCGCATTTGGATTGGGTAAATACAAGATGATGCGTGCAACCTGATATTCCGCGATGTCTTCTGGAAATG
>JAGLCZ010000101.1 GCA_023145975.1 Candidatus Hydrogenedentota bacterium
AATGCAAACAATGGCGATAAGAACAAGGATATAACATAGATCCTGCACCCCCGCATTCTTGCAGGCAAAGCGCGGTAATCTATACCCGCCGTCATTTTCACGCATTCTTTTCCGGCAGTTAATAGGTGTCGTATCCGCTATTTTCAAGGAGTACCACATTATCTGGATTGCGCGATTCATTGGCACTGACGATACGGATAGCTGCCTGATCTTTATACACACAACTCCATTCACAGATACCACATCCTGTACAGCGTACAGCATCTACCTGTGGTTGCTTTAATGTTATTATTTCACCGTCGCTGGTGGTAGCTTCACCCAGGGTGAAGGTAATTGCTTTGGGAGATACGGGACAATGTTCTTCGCAGATAATACATTCGCGACCATAGGAATAGGGCAGGCACCGGTTTTTGTCGAATACCGCCATACCGATTTTGATCTCTTGTTTTTTCTCAATGGGCAAAGACCTGATCGCTCCAGTAGGACATACCTGACCGCATAAGGTGCAACTATGGCTGCAATAGCCAACTTTAGGAACCAGTTTCGGGGTCCACAGTCCTTCGACACCGGCTTCTAAACCGCAGGGGTGCAGTGCATTGGTGGGGCAGACACGCATACATAAACCGCATTGGATACAACGCTGCAGGAAAGCACGTTCGGATAGTGCTCCAGGTGGGCGGATCAAGGCTGCTTCAAAACGAACTCCTTGTGCCAGAGGACTTTGGCGGAACCCCAGCATGGCCGCCATACCCCCTGCAACAGCGCCTATAGCGGTACGGCGTGAAAAATCAACGGCAGCGCTTTTCGGTTCTTTACGCGGTGATGCCAACACAAAAGAAAGGGCGTTTTGATCACAGACCGCTACACAGTTCCAGCAGGTGAAACATTCTGTCGGCAGCCAGTTATCCGGTTGATCCGGTTGTGCGGCAGCAGGACAGGTTCGTGCGCATTTACCACAGTTATTACAGGCATCCGTGTCGTTATTCAGGCGTAAGAGAGGCTTCATTGCCAGGAATCCCAGCATCCCGCCCAACGGGCAAATATAGCGACACCAGAAACGGGGACGGATCAGATTTAATGCCAGAATTAGAATAAAGAGTGCGGCAATAAGGGCGCTGCCTTCAAATACGGGGCGCGGTGCCTGGAAAATATTGTCTCTGAAAAATACATAGACGGGTTCTGTAACACGGGTAATTTGAAAAGATCCGATATGCGGATCGGAACGATATACGGAGGTTGCGCTATCTTCAATGCTGTATTGAACAGCAGGTTCTCCAAATATCGTAAGGCTTCGATAGAGCAGGGACATAGGATCGAATATACCGATCCAGTGAACCCCTGAGAGTGCCATAACCAACAAGCTTAGCAGCAGCGCGTATTTCATCCGCTGCCAGGAAGATCGAGACTCACGCTTACGATGCTGTTTCCTGTTGAACCAGGTCATGATATTGTGCACTGCCCCCAAGGGGCATATCCAGCCACAGAAAATGCGTCCTAAAGTAAGGGTTAGCACCACGGTTACAAGGGATAACAGGGATGTTGCTGCCAACGTATGGGTGGACATCCAGGTTGCCAGCGCGACCAGGGGATCGAAGTCAAAGAACACGCGTAGTAACCGCGACGGTTCCTCTTCTTCGTGGCGTGCCACCAGGACAAGATACACGAAAGCCGCCAGAAAAAGGGCCTGGCTTATTCGTCTTGCCCATTGCATGGGGGAACGAAATTGGGGACGTTTCACGCCAGCTCCATCTCTTTCAGCGCCAGCGATTTATAGTCCATAATGCCTAAGCCGCGTTTTTCTCCGGCAACAATAGTTTTAATATCGGCAGGATTATTACCCAGCAGTTCCGCACCAAAAGCGTCCAGAGCCACGATATCTGTACCTGCAGCAATTGCATTCACCTGTCTCACATCATTGAGATCGCCTCCGGTGGGGCCGTTATTTGTCAGGATGCGTACAGCATCTAATACACAGAGGCGCGGTTTCATGAATGCCGTGATGTCGGCAATACAGGTGGGTAGATCCTGATGAAAACGCTTCCGGTCATCAATCACCCCCATGTAGTTTTTCATACAGCACGTAATGCGGGTTGAGCTATGATGCTTCACCACGGGCACATTGAGGACCAGATCGCATTCCACTATTTCGGGGTATACAGGGTGCATTTTCAGACTTTCCCCTTTGATATCCATTTCCCGGAAGCGATTTTTATCCAGGAACACTACTTCCGCACCTACCGATTGGACGGCATCCGCAATCTTACTTTTTTTGTAGCTTTTTTTCGCCGGGTTACAAGTGTGATCACCGACCTTGACGGTCTTTGCTCCTGCATCAAAACATAAACGTACCAGTGTTTTTACTACATCCGGATTTGTATTTGAGGACTGTTCGGGTGTGCGGTCCCATGCCATATTGGGTTTTACCCAGACCACGTCCCCTTTGGAAACAAAACGTTTCATTCCGCCAAGAGCTTC
>JAGLCZ010000102.1 GCA_023145975.1 Candidatus Hydrogenedentota bacterium
CAATCGTTGTTGTGTGCCAGGAAAGAAGTGGGTGGGCAGTCGCATTTTGTTCAAGCGGATCTTCGGCGCTTACCTTTTGCTAAAAATACCTTTGATGCTATTTTTATTTGCTTTGTGCTTGAACATTTGCCTGATCCCCTTGATGTGCTGAATAGTATGAAAACATTGCTGAAACCGAAGGGCACAATAACTGCCATAGAGGGAGATCATGGTTCAGCATTTTTTCATCCGGAAACACCAGAGGCTTTGGCGGTATGGAAATGCCTACAGCAACTGCAGGTACAAAGTAATGGTGATGGGCATATTGGACGGCGTCTGTATACAATTTTTCAAAAAAGTGAGGCGACAACTATATCAATAAAGCCTTTACCGGTATATTGTGATCCTGGTCTTCCGCGTATGATGGAAGGCTTTGTTGATAAAACTATCGTGGGGATGCTTCGTGGTATTGAAGAAGAGGTCATTTCCCGCAATATGATCAAGGAAGAAGTTTGGCATAAAGGTTTGGACAGTTTGCTCCGGCTATCGAAGAGTAAAGAGGGAACCTTTATGTATACTTTTTTTCGTGCCGAGGCAAGTTATTGAAGGCTGGAATTACGAATCTATTTTTTGGGAAAGCCAGGCAAGGTTTTCTGCAAAGTGCCCTATTGTTTCGAGACCTTCCATATCTTCATTTACTTCCCCTTCATTTCGTCCGAACCCGATATTCCAGTAGGTACTACCGGGTACTACCATATCCATGATCATGAACCAGAATAGAAGCTGTGCCAGTGTAAAATTTTGACCTGCACGACGTGCAACGACTACAGGACCACCAACTTTACGGGAAAATACATTGCCGTTAGCACGTGCAACATATCCTACCCTGTCCAGTAGTGCAGTCATATTCCCCGTTGCTGTTCCAAAATAGACCGGGGAGCCGAGTAGGATAATATCGGCACTTCTCATGGAATCATAAATGTCTTGAAAATCATCTTCCTCCATAATGCACCGGTTATTTTTCTGCTTGGAGCAGGAACCACATGCTTTGCAAGGCGTGATGGTTTTTCCGGACAAGCGAATGATTTCCCCTTCAATTCCTTTCTCTGCCAGTACAGACAGGCATTTTTTCAATAGTACTTCTGTATTACCGTTTGCACGGGCACTGCCGTTAATTGCGATTGCCTTCATTG
>JAGLCZ010000103.1 GCA_023145975.1 Candidatus Hydrogenedentota bacterium
TGTCCGAACTGCTTCATACCGTCATTATTGTACGCGAGAACCTGAATCCTAAACTAACCATCGCCGGTATTTTGTTGACCATGTTTCAGCATACAAACCTGTCCAGAAATGTGGTGGATGATGTTCGCAATAACCTGGGAAGCAGTGTATACAAGGCGGTCATACCGCGCAATGTTTCCCTTAGTGAAGCGCCTGGATTTGGCGCTCCCATAATACATTATGCAAAAAACAGCGCTGGCGCATTAGCCTACCAGGAGCTGACGAAAGAGGTGACAGCAAGTGAATGATGTAAATAAAAAAAGAAAGCAGGGGAAAGGGCTGAACGCTTTATTGCGCAAAAATCTTCCTAAGACTACTGGTTCCCGTAGTGCTTCCGCTGCAACAACAGAACCTGCAAATGATCACGACCGTATTTTGATGCTGGATCCAACTACGCTTACATCGAATCCCCATCAACCCCGCCGTATTTTCGACGAAGAACCGCTGCAGGAACTTGCAGCGTCTATTCGACGCGATGGCGTTCAGGAACCCATCATTGTCAGACGTGTCAAAGATAACTACGAGATTGTTTGCGGGGAACGACGGTGCCGCGCTACTATCATGGCGGATTTAGATACCATACCTGCTGTCTGTCGCGAAGTGGCAGATCAGGACATGCTTAAATTTGGGTTGATAGAAAATATACAACGCGAAGATCTCAACGCTATCGAACTTGCAATAGCCTATCGCCAGTTGATGAAAGAGTACAAGTGGACGCAGGAACGTCTCTCCGAAGAAGTAGGCAAAAAACGCGCAACAATTGCCAATACAGTACGGCTGCTGCAATTGCCGGAAGTCATTCAGGAGCAGGTTGCTGATGGTACGTTGAGCATGGGTCATGCCCGCGCAATCCTGGCAGTGGAAGGGGTTGACGCACAACTTGCCCTTGCCCGGAAAATTATTGATAAAGGTGCCTCTGTACGTCAGGCGGAACAGATGGCTGCCACGAAAACAACGAGCAAGTCTCCGAAAAAAGAATCCATATCCGCTAAACCATCCCATATTATTGCGTTGGAAGATCGTCTCCGGAAGCGGCTTGGTGCCAAAGTCGCTGTAAAAGAGAAGGGCGCAGGGCAGGGACGTATAGAAATTGAATACTTTTCGCTGGACGATCTCGAACGACTCCTGGCACTCATCATCAAGAAATAAAAGGATACTACTGAGCATGTTTGATATACGACTGCTGCGCGCCAACCCCGAGGCTGTCAAAGCCGCCATGAAGCGACGTCACGCCAAAGTGGATATTGATGCCATTCTGGATATTGATGCGCAAAGACGAACTGCAATTTATGAAGTCGAGCAACTGCGTGCCCAACAAAACAAAGCCGGGGAATCAATTGCTGCTTCTAAACGTGCCGGCGATAATGCGGACGTTGCCATTGCGGAAATGAAATCCATAAAAGGGAAAATTTCGTCTCTTGAAGATCAGGTGCGTCAATTGGACACCACATTACAAACGATACTATTAACGCTGCCCAATATTCCCGACGAAAGTGTTCCTGACGGATCAGACGAAACTGCGAACAAGGTAGAGCGTACGTATGGCACGCCGCCCGTTTTAGATTTTGAAGCAAAGGACCATGTGGACATTGCAGAAGATTTAGGCATTGTTGATTTCAGTTGTGCAGCAAAACTTGCCGGTGCACGTTTTACGCTGAGTCGTGGACCGGGTGCATTGCTTGAACGTGCACTCATCAATTTTATGCTGGATATTCACAC
>JAGLCZ010000104.1 GCA_023145975.1 Candidatus Hydrogenedentota bacterium
AATATATTTTTTCCCGGTACCAGCAGGGAATCAGCATCTGCTTCGTAGAGCTCATGAAAACTACTACCTTTTACTGTCAACTTGCTGTTGACATACAACAAAAAATTATTGTCTGCTGTCGCCAATACACAGGCAGTGCTCACCCGTTTGCTGGCATCAAGGATAAAAGAACGGCGAAAATACCGTTTGCAAGGAGGAACAGAGGGCGTATCTTCTGGATGCCAAATCCATCGCGCATCTTCAATGGGTAGCGCTAAGGGAGTGTCTGCACCCGGAATAGCAAGTTCACCTCCCCAGAGAATCTGTCCTCGCCCAACAGTGCGTGCCACTACATGGGGACGCGGTTGCAGTTGACCCCAAAGTGTCGTTGCAAGTGACAGTATCGTTTTATCACATGCTGGATAAGCAGATAAACTCGGCGACTTGCGGGGAGGCGGGCCTATAACTGTCGCGCCTGCTTCCACCAATTCCTGAACCTTACGCAGCAACGTCGGTGTCATGGTATTAAAGGCAGGAAGTACCAGCAAACGGTATAGAGCACCGCTCGGAAGAAGTATAGATCCATTGTCAACTGTAGCTTTTAAGAGTATGCCCGGCGTGCATCCATCGAAGTTGTAGCCTCGTCGATCTGGCAGATCGCCTTCCAGCGCAGAAATTGGTGGACGAAATACATGGGGAGCACCTTCGGGAATAAGATAACATATATCCGCCACAGTCATTCCCTGCCGCAGCAAGAACTGACAACGAGCAAGATAGCGGTGATAAGAGAACACCATGGGCCACCATGTTTGGGTGCGATCCCAATGTACACCATAGGGTCCCATGGTCATACCGGGACGGCGATCCAGCCAAGGTTGGTGGGCATAACGATGAAATACAATACGATTAATACCTGTACAAAACGCCCAATCCCCTTGGTTCTTCATCGCAGCAGGATATAACTGCCATGCCTCTCCGGAACCTGCTGTAAATGCTTCTGCTGCAACAATGGGACGTCCAAACGTATGGGCGATGGAGGTGGATTCAATACAGGTGAAAGATGAATCAAATCCGTATCCCTGCGCCCAGAACTCGCACATGGGCACATCGGCCACGCCACCCAGAACCATGTCAGACGTTGGGTTCATGTCATAGGGTTCAATGGAAAGACCAAAGCCATTTCTTTTTCCCAATTCCTTGAGGTGTTCCGCATGATTTTCAACAACCATCTCCTGTGCTGTGAGCCGAAGATCCCACAAGAAACGCTCTGAGATCTCGACACTGCCAATCACTCTTCCTGTCATGACGGGAAGATAGCACGTTGGATCATACCCGCGCCTTCTTTGAAATTCCTCGCGGAAACCTGCCGTCCAATTCTGTGCTCCCATTTCCCAACTGTCAATATGAAGCATGGTCCAGCCTGAGGAGCGGTCTGTAGGACGTGGACCCAAAGTGCGAAGTAGTTTACCAACAAAGGCATCAAAATGTGCCTCCAATGCGACTTTATCGAACTTATCACTTTCTAGACCGAGTCCGGGCTGGGGTGCCGGTCGGGTATTCGCGCCAGTAGTACGACGCCCCATGCGAAGGATAGTCCATGGTCCTTTGGGCACATCCCAAAGTAACCGTCCGTCCAGTTGAAGGCGGTCTGTCAGGTTCAATACTTCTGACACGGGAACAACGGCATTCGCAGGAAATTCGGGATACTCCGCCGGGGCAGGCAGCCAGGGCTTTATACCGGGTCTTGAGGTATACGGTTCCCGTATGTAAAGGGCTTTTTCGTCAATATCGGAAAGTAATAAACCATTTGTACGTCGAATTGCCAGCACCACTTCATCCACATAGAATTCCTCTCGTGCGCGAGTTGTTTCTGGTGTTAACCCCCTCTCACCAAAGTAGGGCTTGCGTGGTTCTGGAACCGGCAGCACTGCATCAAAGACAGAGGGACCGTCCACTTCCGTCACGCTTGCCACGAGATGCTGCATGGACTGTTCTGCTTTTACCCACGGGCCGCCGCTACCGGTCCACCCGGGTCCAGCATTTAAGGTTATTTGGAGGCCAAGCCGCTCTGCTTCTTCCACAGCATGCTTGAATAGTGCGCACCATTCATCGCTCATGAACGCTACGGGGCCACGGGGTATCCCCACATCTACTTCCATGATAATCATGCCGCCAATACCTGCTTCCTTCATAGCCTCCAAGTCGGCAGTCATTCCCTCTCTGCTCAGATTACCATCAATAAAGAACCAATATACCCAGGGGCGCATTGCATCTGCCGGATCCATAAAACCTGCTTCCAGGTCCGTCGCTTGTGCCATGGGAAACAGCAAAGCTATAGTTCCTGTGAGAATCACTACTAAAAACAGGGTGTTTTTCTTCTTCACTTTCATAAAAATACTCCTTACTATTTGTTTGTAGATACAATAATATCCGGATGCAGAAAGATTTTAAAAGTTTTCAAGCAGTA
>JAGLCZ010000105.1 GCA_023145975.1 Candidatus Hydrogenedentota bacterium
TTTTACGTACCCGGGATGAGGAAGGAAAAGTTCGTCTGCACATAACCCTTGGAGTGAAACTCATTGCCGGTTTTGCACTCCCGGTCCTTGTCCTGGCATGGGTATGTGCGTATTCATTAACGTCGATGGTTCGGGTGAGTTCACAGATTGAATATATTGCCAATGGGCTTATTCCTGTGACTAATACGATATCCATTATCGATACCTATCAGCGTGAACAGACGAGCGCGTTAAAATGTACTTTTCGTTTGGGAGAGAAGGATGGGCTATATACCAGGGCGCTGTACGAAAAGTCTGTGGAGATTTTTGAAAAGTATGCCCGTAAAGTAAATGAAAATATTGTGGACGCCATTAAACTGATGCAGGAAGAATCGGCAGTATCGGAAGGAAATGCGGAAGAGATGACGCATATTACCCGTACATTGATGCTTATTGGCAGACAGCATCGGGTCTTCGGTCAGGCGGCTACAGAGGCCTTTGTATTGATCGATGCCGGTGAATTTACGCAGGCGCGATTGCTTGAGATATACGTCGAAGAGCGCGAAGTGCTGCTTGCTCGCGAGATCGAGACGCTTTTGGGAAAACTGGCACAACGTGTTGACAGCGCTGAAAGCAGAGTGGAAAGGGAGCGGTTTAGAACCATTGTGCTCCTCATCATAATATCGATAGTTGCTATTTTGCTGAGTCTTCTTGTGGCTATCGGGCTTACGTATGCGATCAGAAAACCAATTGTCGCGCTCAGTAAAGCGGCAGTGGCTTTGGCTAGCGAATATAGGGACAGTAGTGACGTCATTGATATTGGCGGCGGGGTGGATGAAATAGGATGGCTTACGGTTAGTTTTGATCATATGCGTCGTGTTGTTCTGGAACAGGTCGATGAACTTGACCGGGAGATTCAACGCAGAAAAGAAGCGCAGCGGGTACTAAGTGCAAACGAGGAGAATTTGCGTATTACTCTTGATTCTATTGGAGACGCTGTGATTGCTACGGGACTGGAAGGAGATGTTACCCGTATGAACCCGGTGGCGGAGACACTTACCGGCTGGACTGTGGAAGACGCCCGGGGAAAATCGATTACAGAAGTTTTTTCTATTGTCAATGCAAAGACTCGAGAGTTGGCTTTTAACCCTGTGGAAAAGGTGATCGAGCAGGGGAAGAATGTCGCTTTGGCGAATCACACGCTGCTTATTTCTAAAGGTGGTGATGAATACCATATTGCCGATTCCGCTGCCCCCATTCGAAATTCCGACGGTGTCATCACCGGTGTTGTACTGGTGTTTCGTGATGTGACGGAAGAATATGCCCGACGGAAGGAATTGTATGAACTGGCGGTTATTGTAGAACAGGCACTGGAAGGGATAGCTTGTGCTGATCTTGATGGTACCCTTCGCTTTGCTAACCCCAAATGGTGCGAGATGCATGGATATGAGAACAGTAACGAATTGGTGGGTAAAAATCTGAGCATCTTTCATAGCAGCGAGCAATTTAATGTAGATACGGTTCCTTTCAACATAAAGGTTGAAAAACAGGGTCACAATATTGGTGAGGTGGGTCACCAGCGAAAAGATGGTTCTATTTTCCCAAGTCAGATGTTCGTGACACTGTTGCGGAATGAGAGGGAAATTCCATACGCATACGCTGCTTTTGCACAGGATATCACCGCACGAAAACGGGAAGAGGTGCGTATTGAAAAGACGAATTGCCTGAAAGAGGATTTGCTTCTTATTGGTCGCCTGGAAGAGAAAATGAAACGTATCACGGATGCTCTCATCGATTTGTTTGATGCTGATTTTGCCAGAATATGGATTGCCAGCCCAGGGGATATATGTGACGCTGGGTGTGTACATTCCAAAGATACAGAGGGTATTCATGTTTGTCAGGACAGGGAGCATTGTCTTCATCTAGTCGCCAGTTCAGGGCGTTACACCCATCTTGATGGCGGGCATAGGCGTGTTCCCTTCGGATCTTATAAAATCGGACGGGTTGCATCCGGGGATGAGCCTGGATTTCTCACCAATGATGTTACCCATGATTCACGTGTTCACAACCACGACTGGGCTGTTGAATTGGGACTGACCTCTTTTATGGGGTATCGTCTCTTATCACGAGACGCAAAATCGATAGGGGTTATTGCGCTCTTCAGTAAGCGGGAACTTTCGTTGGGAGATGAACTGCATTTTCGTTCGATTGCTGGGACTGCATCTGATGTAATAATGGCGGTACGAAGAGAGGAAGAACTTATAAAAAGTGAGTTTTTCCTCCGGGAGACTCAGAGTGTTGCCCGTGTCGGGGGATGGAAGATTAACCCGGAAACGGATTTTCTCGCTTGCACTGAGGGAATATTTCAGATTCTTGAGGCACCTTTGAATTACAACCCCAGTTTACAGGAAGGACTTAAATATTATGATCCCGAGTGTCGGCTGCATTTACGGGATAATATCGAATTGTGCTATACGCGGGGAAGACCGTTTGTGGAAGAGTGTAAAGTAACTACGGTAACGGGTAAACATTTGTGGGTTGAAGTGCGGGGATTGGCACGGGTGATAGAAGAGAAGACCCCTTATGTATATGGAACTCTTCAGGATATTACTGAGCGCAAACAGGCGGAGGATGATTTATGTCATCTGCGCAACTATCTGGCAAGCATCATCGATTCGATGCCTTCGGTACTTGTTGGTGTTGATTTCAGCGGTATTGTGACTCAGTGGAACAGCGAGGCGCAGCGGATTTCCGGGTTTTCAACCGGGGATGCGGTGGGACAGCCGTTATCGCAGGTTTTTCCGCGATTGGCTCGAGAAATGAAACAAGTGCATGAAGCGATGGAGTCGCGGGAAGTACATTCTCAATCCAGACGTGCACGTATGGAGGCCGGTGAGATTCACTATGAGAATGTGACGGTTTATCCGCTTACTGCCAGCGGTGTGGAAGGGGCAGTGATTCGAGTGGACGATGTTACCGAGCAAGTGCGGATTGAGGAAATGATAGTGCAGTCGGAGAAGATGTTGTCCGTGGGTGGTTTGGCTGCGGGTATGGCGCATGAAATTAACAATCCCCTGGGGGGCATGATGCAGACAGCAAGTGTGATGCGTGATCGATTGACCAACCTCGAATTACCTGCCAATAAACGTGCTGCTGAGGCGGCAGGAACTTCTATGGAGTCCATCAGTACTTTCATGGAAGCACGTAAAATTACTGATATGCTGGGGCGTATAAGCGAGTCGGGACGTCGTGCCGCAGATATTGTTCAGAATATGCTTAGCTTTGCCCGCAAAGGTGACGCGACATTTTCTGCCCACAGTATTGCTGCTTTACTTGATCAATGTGTGGATTTGGCAGGTGCAGACTATGATATGAAAAAGAAATATGACTTCCGACAAATCGAGATAGTCCGTGAATATGAAGAGGATTTACCGCATGTGATCTGTGAGCCAAGTAAGATTCAACAGGTATTGCTTAATATTTTGAGAAACGGCGCAGAGGCGATGCAGGAGCAGGTAAAAGAAGGCAGGAGAGCATCGGAGGAAAAGTCAAAATTTGTATTACGCTTACTTCATGAAAAAGTGAAAAAAAGAGTTCGCATAGAACTCGAAGATAATGGTCCGGGGATGACCGAGGTTACCCGTAAACGAATTTTCGAACCGTTTTTTACGACCAAGCCCACAGATAGAGGTACAGGGTTGGGCTTGTCTGTATCTTATTTTATCATAACGGAAAATCACGGAGGCGAGATACTCGCCGAGTCAGAATGGGGTAAAGGAGCAAAGTTTATTGTTTGTTTGCCTGTGAATAAGGATTCTACAAAAGAGTGTGGGGATGCTGCCGGTGAAACAACTATGAATCACGGAGAGTAGTTATGACTGAGAAAATACAAAGTATCTTGATACTTGATGACGAAGTGACAATTCGGGATAGTTTTGCAGATTATTTTGAGGATCATGGCTGGCATGTTTTACGTGCCGCGTCGGGGGAAGAGGCACTGGAGGTCTTAGCCGTTGAAGTAACGGACTGCGTTCTTGTGGATATTCGCCTTCCGGGGATGAGCGGTGATTCCTTCATACGTGAGGTACATGAAAAGTATTCGGTTCCTCCAATTTCTCTGGTAGTTACCGGTTCATCGGAATACTGTCTTCCCCGTGATGTGGCGGCATTACCCCGGGTAATAGAAAAAGTTTTTTCCAAGCCTGTCATGAATTTGGAGGAATTGGAAACGATGTTACATCAAAAAATAAAATATTGCAGTAAGGGAAATATACATGACTAAATTGCCTATTACAATTTTAATTATTGAAGATGAGCGTATTCTTCGCGAGAGCCTGGCGGATTATTTGGAGGACCGGGATTTCCGGACGTTAACAGCGGAAAACGGTCGTGCAGGCCTTGAGGTATTCGATCAGGAGCATCCCGATGTGGTACTAACGGATCTGCGTATGCCGGAGATGGGAGGTTTGGAAGTGCTGGAGCGGATTGGAGTGCAATCACCGAATATACCGCTGATTGTGGTGTCGGGTACAGGTCATCTCGGCGACGCAGTTCGGGCACTTCGGCTTGGTGCCTGGGATTATATTGTTAAACCTATTGATGATATGGATATTATCGGTTATACGATAGACAAGGTGCTGGAGCGTGCACGTTTACTACAGGAAAGTTCTGACCATCAAGAGCACCTCGAGGTGGAGGTGCAGAAACGGACGGCGGAACTCGGGGAGGCTAACGCCCATCTCGCAGGGATCAACGAACGATTGCGGAAGCTCGTTGAGAGTACGCACAGCCTTTCCATGTGTGATCGGGTAGATACATTCGGCTTTAAATTACTGGATGAGTTTGCCAATCATATGCTGGCAACCGGGGGTAGTATATATCTGATTGAAGAGGATGGTTTGCGGCGGCTTTCTACGCTTGATGGAGATCACACCTCTGAGTTTATCCATTTTCCCCTGCCTGTGGGTTCGGTGATTTTGCGTGTCATGGAGACAAAAGAAGCACTTCTTGTTCAAGATATTGCACAGGAAGAAGATCTGAAACCGAGTGGGTGGAAGGGCTATCGTGATCAATCGCTATTGGTTTTTCCCCTGCCTGATGAGAGCGGTAGTATCGTTGGGGTTCTTACGCTGCATAATAAGATTTCCCCTCCTTTTATAAAACAGGATATAGATGTCGGTGCTATTCTTGCTTCCTATTGTTCTGAGATGATGCGTGCTATTCATGCGACAGAATCACTGCGTGAAAGTGAGCGGCATTACTACTCCCTGCTTAACGCCATGTCCGAACAGATTTTGGTGGTGAACTCCGATTTATGTATAACGGGTGCTAATGCTTCGGCCGTTCAAGCGGCGGGGGAAGATAGTGAGGAATTTCTCATTGGAAAATCATACCATAAGGTAGCACATGGGCGTGATAATCCGTGTGCTGATACCGGGGAATGCTGCAAACTGGAAGCCGTGTTCAAAACAGGTATCCCCTGTGCTTTTCGCCATGCAAGCAGGAAGTCAGGGCATTCGGATGAGTATATGGATATTGTGGTAACACCTCTAAAGGATGATAAAGGTGACGTTCTTCGCGTGATCGTGTGTGCCCGTGATATTACGAAGGAAGTTACCCTGGAAGAGCAGTTTCGTCAAGCGCAAAAGATGGATGCAGTGGGGCAGCTTGCCGGGGGGGTGGCACATGATTTTAACAACCTTTTACAGGTGATTTTGGGCTACGGTGATTTGGCGCTGGATGATGTCGAAGAAGGAAGTTCTGTTCGAGAGTCCCTCGATGAGATTCTCGAGGCAGGTAATCGTGCCCGTATACTCGTCAGCCAGTTATTGGCCTTCAGTCGACGGCAGGTGCTTGATATGGAAGACCTCGATATTAATAGTGTTATCAGTGATACCCTGAAAATGTTACGGCGTCTTATCGGTGAGCATATTCATCTTGATTTTTTATCCGGGCAGGAGCTGGATACAATACGTGCTGATTTGGGACAGATCGGACAGATACTTACCAATTTGTGTATCAATGCCCGTGATGCCATGCCTTCGGGCGGAACGATCACTATTGAGACCGAAAATATATCTCTTGATGAGGCGTACTGT
>JAGLCZ010000106.1 GCA_023145975.1 Candidatus Hydrogenedentota bacterium
GTCCCCATTCAGATTTAGATATATCGCTTGTTCTGGATAATGCCATGACAGATGATATTGAAGCATTAAACGCTTTTCTACTGCCTTTTTTCTGGGATATTGGTTTCAAGGTAGGATATAGTCTGCATACCGTACGTGAAGCGGCCGACCTTGCGGCTACAGACCCAAAGGTATTCACAACCTATTCGCAGGCACGCCTTATCCATGGCGACACCACCACCTTCGGCAGACTAAAATTACTGTTAAGCGATTTAGATACGGACAACCGCGGTGCTGCCTTGTCGTATGTACGACGTCGTGAACATCCGGATCTGCTCGCAGCGGAACACCGCGACCTCTATGCACTGGAACCGAACATCAAAGAAAATGCAGGCGGTCTACGTGATTTTCACGCAGGTCTATGGATGATTTTGCTGATGCACGGAACACTGTCTCTGGACGATTTGGCACAGGGTGGTTATATAACCGCCGTGGAACAACTTGACTTACTGGAAGGACTTGATTTCATCTGGCGCATTCGTAATGAACTGCATTTTCATACCGACCGTGAAGAAGATCAGCTGACTTTTACCCTCCAAAAACATGTGGCTAACGCCTTTGGCTACGGCGAGTCGACTCAGGCGGCAGCTCGATTTATGGAAGACTATTACAACGCCGCCTGCCGGGTACGCCAGTTTCTGCAAATTGCGACACGCATCTGCGACCAACCTTCCATGGCGCGTCTCTTTGAACAACCCCACTCACAACGTTCCCAATTCACAGTATATCGAAACCAATTGTGTGCCAATCCCTCAGATAAAAATTGGTTTGCTGAAAACCCGACCCGTCTCATGGAAATCATCTGGGAAAGTACACGCCGCGCAGTTCCCCTCAGCCCCGTTACATTACACTGGATTTCCAATAATCTTTCTCTGGTCAATGATGAGTTTCGATCCAGTGATGCCGTGCGCCGATATTTTTTGGCAATTTGCAAACGCCCATTCCAGGCGGGTGCTGCACTACGTGAAGCGTCAAAATCCGGACTGCTTGATGCTTACCTGCCGGAATTCGGTGCCATTCGCGGCATCATACGCTATGAAGACTTTCACAGTTATCCTGTTGAGGAACATACACTACGCGCTGTTGAAGCCCTTGCAAGTCTTGCCGATACGACCACCCCTTTATCTGAATTACTCTATCGCGTTTTGGAAAGAGTACGTGAACCGCATCTGTTGGTACTCAGTATATTACTCCACGATTTAGGCAAAGTAACCGGCGATATTCATATTGAAGAAGGAGCGAGAATAGCACAGAATATTTGCAAACGTATCGGTCTTGATGAATATGAAACTGAACAAATTGTCTTACTGGTACGTCGTCACCAAACCATGTCCGATATCGCCTTTTATCGGGATACGGACGATTTAGACACCGTCGCAGCTTTTGCCAAAATGATCAAGAATGACGACATGCTCCGTATGCTGCTTTTGGTTACCTATGCAGATCTCAGCGCAGTCGGACCGAATGTATACAATGAGTGGAAAGGCACCTTACTGCTGAAACTTTTTCGGAGATCAGAACGTATTTTAACAGGGCGCATCACCGACGAGGTTGACCGTTCCTTTATCGAACCAAAAATAGCCGACATCCGAAAAGTCGCCACTAATGTATCCGATACAGAGTTGGACACATACCTCAATGCACTCGGGGAACGTTATCTCCTGAGCTATACCCCGGAGCAAATTTCAGAACATATAAAGTGCCTGGAAGAAGCCTATCCTATAGGACTTGCCACGCGCTGTACCGAACGTCCAGACATGAATGCCAGCGAATTTGTAGTGTGTACACGCGATAGACACGGACTCTTTTCAGAAATTGCAGGTGCCTTTTCATCGCAATTGGTAAATGTACGCAATGCATCCTTGTTCACCCGGGATGACGGCTGGGTAGTAGATACTTTTCTTGTTCATAATGCTGCAAATGGTCGTCCCCTCACCAGCAGTGAAGCAACTACTGTAACGCAAGTACTCCATGATGTTATTTTTCATACGGAAGACATCAATAAAACGGTTGACAAATCACGAAAGAAACTGTTTGCACTCACCCGGCCTACGGCGCAGGTACGCCCCTCTGTTGAATTCGACAATGAAGCATCCCACACAGATACAGTAATAGATATCGTTGCCGGAGACCGCACAGGACTACTGTATGACATTGCCCATACCCTTTCGGAAATGGGTGTTGATTTTAGCGCGGCTCACATCGTAACCGATGTGGGTCGGGCACGCGATTCTTTTTATATCCAAATGAATCGCCGTAAATTAGAAGATAGTAAACTGAAGAAATGGGTAGCGAAACGGTTGTATGAGGCCATTGCTGGTCCAACGCTGCCTGAAAAACAATAAGGAGTTCTGAAAATGAACAGAAAAAGAAATGTAATGTTATGTGTGACTATGTTGTTGGCTGGATGCCTGGGTATCCAGGCACACGCACAGGATGTATCGCTTCTTCGGCAGATACAAGACAATTTTGTAAGCCTTCACGAACGCTTACGCCCTGCCGTAGTAAATATTGATGTACAGGGAAAAATGGAAGAAACGCAAAGAATGCCTTTCGGACCTATGGATGATTTATTCCGCTTCTTCAATGTACCCCAACCGCAGGAACAGCAACAGCAGCAGAGGAAACCGGAACGCCCGCGTGGAACAGGCAGCGGCTTTATTTATGATGTTGCAGGGTACATTATTACCAATAATCATGTGGTGCAAAATGCCGAACGTATCGTTGTCAGGCTGCATAACGGTAAAGAATATGATGCAGAAATAATCGGTACCGATCCGGAAACCGATCTCGCTGTAATAAAAATTGATGCGGAAGAAACACTGCATGCCTTAACCCTTGGCAATTCTGACAATGTAAAAGTAGGCGAGTTCGCCATTGCCATTGGCAGTCCCCGTGGTTTTGAAGGATCTGTTTCCTTTGGTCATATCAGTGCTCTGGGACGCGAAGGACTGCGCGGTCTGGCTATGCAGGGACTCACCTTCCAAAACCTGATTCAGACTGATGCCGCCATCAACCTGGGCAATAGCGGCGGGCCGCTGTGTAATATTGATGGTGAAGTAATCGGTATCAACACCGCTATTGTATACGGAGCTAATTCCATCGGTTTCGCTATTCCCATTAACACCGCCAAACAAACCGTTCCCCTACTCATCGCCGATGGAAAAATTACCCGTGGTTATTTAGGCGTTTCTATTGATGATGCCGATACCTACTCCGATGTTGATTCTCTCGGACTTCCCGATGAATTCGGTGCAGTAGTACGGCAGGTGCAACCCGATACACCGGCAGCAAATGCAGATTTAAAGACCTATGACGTTATCCGAAAAATTGACGGGGAAGTTGTTTCTGACGCCAGCGGCATGGTTCGAAAAATTTCCTCCTATGCACCGGACACTACAGTAACCCTTGAAATCTGGCGCGACAGGAAAGCCATTGAGATCGAAGTTACCCTCACAGAACGTAACCTTCTGGCAAATAATAGTGCTGTTGAAAAATCTATCCTGGGTATTAAAGTACACGACTTAAATGCAGGAATACTGGAACGACTGGGTATTGGAAAGAAAACAAAAGGAGTTGTGATTACCGAAATAAAAGCGGGAAGTCCTGCAGAAGATGCGCGTCTCTTTGAAGGCGATATCATCACTGAAGTTGCACAGCAACCCGTTTCCAGTACCAACGACTTCTTCAAATTAATGGAAGAACATGCCGAACCCGGCAAATCCCTGCTGCTTCGTTTTGTACGCGGCAGCAGGGATCCGGATATTACCATTATACGGATACCGCAAAACTAATCATTCCCGGCAGAATTATTGAACGGTTCCAACAGGGGCACAACTTTAACCCGTTGTGCCCCTGTTTTTGCTGTACTACAAAAATGCTTGGCTGTACTCGCCTCGCTACTGTAGAATAATGTGATACGTCAAAGTTTTGTTTTAAGAGTTACGCAGCAAAACATGCAACCCATGTCATTTCGGTTTTTATTCGACGAGGTACGAGGAAAGGAAAAAACCGGAATAACGGGAGAAGAAGTCATTTGTTATGTAAATAGGATATGCTATCAATAATGCGATGCTCTTTAATTAGAAAGGAAGCCCATGAAAACAATTTTAATTACCGGTGCCGCCGGATTCATCGGATCACATCTTGCCGAAGCGCTGCTCAAACGGGGAGACACCGTAATCGGGCTGGATAATTTCAATACCTATTACAACCCTGCTGTTAAACGACATAATATAAGCACGCTTTTGAAAAACGACTCGTTTCATCTCGTCGAATCGGATATCTGCGACGAAGCCGTCTTACGTAATACCTTCGAAACCTACACTCCGGAAGTAGTCGTACATCTGGCGGCACGGGCGGGAGTACGCCCGTCACTGGAAGACCCCAACCTGTACCATCGCGTCAATGTCATCGGCGGTCAACACATTCTGGACGCCTGCCGCAACTACAAACCGTCTCATCTGGTATTCGCATCAAGCTCATCGGTATACGGTGGAAGTACGGAAGTACCTTTCGCAGAAACAAACCCGGTGATGCGTCCCATAAGCCCTTACGCTGCCACAAAGCGAATGAACGAATTGCAAGCCCATGTCTACAGTCATCTTTATGGAGTGAACGTGACAATGCTTCGCTTCTTTACCGTGTATGGTCCACGGCAGCGACCGGACATGGCGATTCATAAATTCACCCGCCTTATACTTGAAGGCAAGACCATTCCCATGTTCGGCGATGGTACCACCCGACGGGACTATACCTACATAGACGATATTACACACGGATTAGTGCAATGCGTAGATCGCCCCTTCCAATATGAGATTTT
>JAGLCZ010000107.1 GCA_023145975.1 Candidatus Hydrogenedentota bacterium
CAAGTTTCCACCTTTGCCTTTGAAGGAGTGGGAAAGCCGGGCGAATTTGATTATTCGCGCAGCGGAAATCCAACTCGAAAAGCATTGGAAACCTGTCTCGCCTCACTTGAGGGAGGTACACACGGATTTGTCTTCGGCACAGGTATGGCGGCTGTAGCAACGGCGTTTTCCCTGTTGCAATCCGGTGATCATGTAGTGGTGCATAACGATCTGTACGGCGGTACCTACCGTCTGGTAACTGAAGTGACCGCAAAGCAGGGAGTCGCCGTTACTTTTGCTGATTTACGTGATCTGGATGTACTAAGCAGCAGCATTCGGGAAAACACCCGGCTTATCTGGACGGAAACCCCCACAAATCCGGTTATGAACCTCCTTGATCTCGAAGCGATTGCTGCGATTGCACGGAAACAGGGGATAACCACCCTTTGCGACAACACATTTCTAACGCCCTATTATCAGACTCCTTTGGCACTGGGTATTGATATTGTTCTGCATAGTACCACAAAGTATATCAACGGCCATTCCGATGTAGTTGGAGGTGCACTAATAGTCAAAGAGGAAGCACTGGGGGAACGTATTGGTTTCTTGCAGAATACCCTGGGTGCCTGCCAGGCTCCTTTCGACTGCTTTCTTGTGCTGCGCGGCGTGAAAACTTTGGCAATACGTATGGAGGCACATAATAAAAATGCCTTGGCAGTGGCAGCATTTCTCGAAAAGCATCCGAAAGTTAAACAGGTATTTCATCCCGGACTTCCCAGCCATCCTCAGTATTCGTTAGCACAAAAACAAATGCGAGGATATGGCGGCACGTTTTCTTTTTCTGTTCATGGCGGTGTATCGGCAGCGTCCGTGATTCTTGAGAAGGTTAATTTATTCACCCTGGCAGAATCACTGGGTGGTGTGGAATCTCTCATTGAACATCCCTGGAGCATGACTCATCTTTCCATGTCTGAAGATACACGTCGTTCGGCAGGTATTACCGAGGATATGATTCGTATTTCCGTTGGGATCGAACATATAGAGGATCTGATTGAAGATTTGACACAGGCGCTTACATAATAAACGGGGCAGGGCGGGGCGGATACGATGGAAAATTGAAAACGAAGGATTTAACGAACAAAAAATAACACCAGAACTGTCTCTTGCAGAACTAGAAAACATGCGCCGGAAAATAGATGACAAAAACTAAGCCGTGATTTCGCAGCGCTGGTTTGGCAATACAAGTAGTTGCAAACAATAATCGTCCTCATGTAGCATAAGGGTTATCGAATGAAGCG
>JAGLCZ010000108.1 GCA_023145975.1 Candidatus Hydrogenedentota bacterium
AATTATGGCGATAATTTGCTCAAGAAAGAAGTGCTTGCGTGTACGGCGTTTTATTCTATATTAAATACGCGCGTTAGAGAATCGGGTGCCTGTGTAATATCTTTGATTTTCATATCGGCATTTCGCCATTCTTCGGGATCACCAAATCCGTAAGCAGCAGCAATACCGTGTCCGTTCCAAGTGTGGGCAGCTTCGATGTCGTCATGGCGGTCGCCAATTACAGCAAAGTCATCGGGTGCCATAGTATCGAGTATAAGCCGCACCATTTCTTTTTTACCCGAATACTGCATATCCCGTGCATAGACAACGGGAAAGAATTTGCGCAGACGATGTTGATCAAGCACTTCGTCTACATACGCTTGCGGACCGTTTGAGCATATTGCCATGAGGTACTTCTGAGTTTGGAGCGTTTCAAGAGTTTCCTGTACCCCCGAATAAAGCAGCCCTTCTTCGCCGACAAGTTGTAATTCGAGTGCATTGGCAGCAGCGACAATTTTTGGTGCTTGTCCCGGGGGACATTGCTCCGCCATCCAGTTTTCATAGGAAGCCACCGATTTACCGAAGAAGCCGAGGATGGTTTTGCGATCGGGGGAAGCGAGTCCGAATTTAACGAAGGTTCGCTGTACGGCGGGTACGGTGACGCAATCGGTACGAAACAGTGTTCCGTCTACATCAAATATTACAAGACGTTTTAAATCAGTCATGCCTGTTCCATTTATTCTGCTGTCACCTGCCCCGCAAATAAATATTCCGCCCTGTCGTTTGAAATTACAGACAGGGCGGAATCGAGAAAAGTTTTTAGTTTGGCAGTATATCCATAATGCGCTGATAGATTTCGTCGGGAGTGGCTTTGTCGCCGGCGATATTTTTAAGTGCGCCCTGTTCGTCATAATAAGCGATAATCGGCTCTGTGGTTTCGTGATAGGTTGCAAGGCGCGTTTTAACCGTATCCGGCTTATCATCCTCGCGCTGGATCAGTTTTTCAGCGATTTCCGCAGGGGGCGGATTAAACTTCAGGTTATAGACAGCACCTGTTTCCGGGTCGCTGCGTCGTGCGCTGAGCCGATCAACGATTTCCGTATCCGGCACATCAATGTTCACTGCTACTTCAATTTTTTCGTCACGTTTGGCGAGGAAATCAGTCAGCATTTCGGCCTGGGGTACTGAACGGGGAAAGCCGTCCAGAATATACCCGTTTGCACAGTCTGTTTCCTGAAGCCGGTCAGCAACGATTTCACAGGTTACTGCATCGGGGACCAGAGCCCCGCTGTTCAAATAGCCTTGTACTTTTTTACCTAGATCGGTACCTTCCCGCAGATTTTTACGGAAGATATCACCCGTTGAAATGTGGGGGATACCCATTTTCGCTGCCATGCGTATGGCCTGTGTACCTTTACCAGCGCCGGGAGCGCCCAACATTACGATTCTCAAACCCATAGTATCACCCTTTATAAATTGTGGTTTTCCCAAATAGTTTTTCGGGGAATATGTGCCGCAGTATACGACCTAAGAAAGAGTATAGCATACCCCAAAGAGCATGATAAACCATGAATAACATACTGGGAAATCATTGCGTGCCTTGACCGCTGTTGGCGGCGATTTGCCAAAGAAAAAAGGGCTTGCGTGATTATGGATTTTCAGGGGTAACCCGTCATTGCGAACGCAGTGCGGCAATCTGGTATTACGTAACAGCCTAAGTGAAAATGAGATTGCGTCACTGCGTTCGCAATGACGAGGGGTTCGCAATGACGGATGCGTTGGCATTGCCATGTTGATTCCTTAGGGAATTATTGATAAGATGTCAGAAATATAACGTTTCTCATCGTATGGTTTTTCGTGTAGTGGAAGGCGGCGTATGGGGAAAACGGCATACTGGGAGAGTGTAATAGTGGAAGTTCAACGTCCGGGGCGTGTAAATATTTCGCTGCATTTATTAGGTGTTTTTCTGCTTAAAATATTGGGCTGGAAGGTGAAAGGAGAACCGCCTGATGTGCCCAAAGTGGTGGTAGTGGTGGCACCTCATACTTCCTACTGGGATTATCCGTTGGCGCTGCTGGTTTCCTGGCATTTTCGGATCAAAGGGGCGTGGTTTGGTAAGGCAGAGATTTTCGACTGGCCATTGGTAGGCTGGATTTTTCCAGGAACAGGGGGTATCCCTGTATATAAAGATCGGCATGAGGGACTTGTGGACCAGATAGTGCAAGCTTTTCAGGAGCGCGATGAGATAATGCTGGTGTTGACTCCCAAAGGAACCCGCAAAAAAATGGAATTCTGGAGGTCCGGTTTCTACCGTATTGCATTGCAGTCGGGAGCACCTATTTCTCT
>JAGLCZ010000109.1 GCA_023145975.1 Candidatus Hydrogenedentota bacterium
AGACTAAACGACTATGCACTGAAAGTGCATAGGTTTAACAAGGACTGAAAGTCCCTAATCAAGTTTAAAGTCACCCCTATCATTGGAGGAACTTTTATGACATTTAAGATATTCTTCAACTATCTCCTCCGTAATATTTCCAGTACTCCAAGCACCATAACCAATTGCCCAAAAATGTTTACCCCAATAGCGTTTCTCCAGCAGAGGATATTCTCGTTGCAACAGACGAGAACTACGACCCTTCAGGCGCTTCACAAGAAGCGCTAATCTTCAAAGAAGGAGGATATTCGATGTGCATATGTACATGATCTGTACTCACTACTCAGCTAAGTATACGCACATCCTCCACGTCACAAATCTGGATCAGAAGTTCCCGACAACGATTTTTTATATCACCTTCAAGAACTTTATATCGGTATTTGGTAACCCAAACCAAGTGAACCGTCATACGGCTTACAGTGTGACCTCCATATCGATATTCCTTCATACACTACTCCTTTGGAGAAATAATACACCAAAATGTGTAGCACCTGAAAGGCTTGGACTAAAGTCCATAGTTTTGCACTAACGATTGGAACAATAAAAATGGTTCATCCGACAAAAACGTCCTTGCTTTTATGAAGAGCCATTATTTTTAGTTTGAAGGATTCGATATCCCGATAGGGATTGAAGAGGATAGCGCCAGGTTGATCGAAACGATACCCAGGGTGTTAATGACCGACCTTCCATTCATTCTGAAGGAATGACACCAAAAATAGGGAATAGAAAAACATCCCATCCCATCCCATCCATCCATACCATCCCCGTGCAAACGGGGGATCCAGTAATGTGCGAAGTATGCGTTGTTGTGTTTACTGGATTCTCGCTTTCGCGGGAAAGAAGGAAAGGGAATCAGAAATGATAAAGCGGCAAGTCTTCTCTACCTCTATTTCTCATTCCCACGGTCCTCCGTGGAAATGGGGGAAAAGTATGCCTTTTACAGATGAGCCATAAAAATTTGGGAATCAGCCAAAAGAGGTTCAAAAAAAATGCCGCATACACGCAGCAAAAAAAAATGGCCACCCAAAATAAAAAAAGCACCCCGGATAAACTCCGAGGTGCAAATTTTTACATAAAGGAAAAATCTTAGTACTGTGCAACGCGAACGTCTGCACCACCGCCACCGGTAGCACCGCCACCAGCACCAGCAGCCGCGCCGCCTGCGCCGCCTGCAAGTGTTCCGCCAATCTGTCCGACTGTCGTCTCAGATGCAACAGATACTTCAGTATCGTCTGCAGCAAGAGCAAATCCAGTCACCACACAAGACAACAAGACCAGCCCAACAACACACGCCATAATGCTTCTATTCATCTTCATCATAACTCTCCTTTGCTATAAAGACCTTGCCATTTACAGATCTCACTATAATATTTTCGAGCCTGTCAATCTACTACCTGATGTAAGTATACCCGAAATAAAGTCAAAAGTCAACCCTTATTTTCTCTTATCTCATCTGTTAGTATCCAGCCCACCGCTGCACCTCCATTTCACATCTTTTTAGTATGTTCTAAAAGTGCATCTATGACCAAATCCTGGTGGGAAGCAGGAAGTTCGGGATAAAGGGGTAACGCCAGCACCTCTTTACAGGCTTGCTCAGCGTTTACACACACATCCCCTGTACCTGCGTACTGCATAAAACACGGCTGCAAATGTAACGGCGTCGGATAAAACACACCACATCCAATATTCCGGTCGATAAGCCGCTGCCGCACCTGGTCCCGTTCAGAAACTCGAATGACATACTGATGATATACGTGATGACAACCAACTTGTTCCACCGGTACTTTAATTTCCGGGACGGAAGCCAAATGCTGGGTGTAGTACTGCGCCCGTTCCCGACGTGCCGTATTCCACTGTTCAAGATAACGAAGTTTAACATTTAACACGGCAGCCTGCAGGGTATGCAGGTGGCTATTAACGCCAACAATGGCATGTTCGTATAAGGCCGACGCGCCATGACAACGCAGCAGCCGGATATGCTGTGCTGTTTCATCACTATTGGTAAGCACGGCGCCTCCTTCCCCTGCCGCCCCCAAATTTTTGGTGGGGTAAAAACTACATGCCGCAGCATCGCCCCAGGCTCCTGCGCTGCTATCCCCGCGTCGCGCCCCCAATGCCTGTGCCATATCTTCAACGATCAGCAATCCCCGGTCAACGGAAATTTTCCGAATATCCTCCATGTCTGCACACTGACCAAAAATATGAACAGGAAGAATAGCGCGTGTTCGTTTCGTAATCAACGACTCAATACACGCAGGATCCATATTAAACGTATCCGGGCAAATATCAGCAAATACGGGTATCCCTCCTGCGTTTACGATTGCGCCGGCAGTAGCAAAAAAGGAAAAGGGGGTTGTAATAACCTCATCCCCGGACTGTAAATGCAACGCTTTGAGTGCAAGCAACAAAGCGTCTGATCCCGATCCGACACCAACAGCATGTTTCACACCTGCAAAGGATGCCAAACTCTTTTCAAATTCTTCGAGTACAGGACCTCCCCTGAACTGCTGACTTTCTAATACCGCCATGACGGCTGCATCTACTTCAGACTTGATCGCTGCATACTGTACACGTAAATCCAACATGGGAACGTTCATAGAAATACGCCTCTTCTCACGGTAAGCCGATCATACGCTGTTGGCAAATTCATAAAAAAAACCTTTATTTAATAGTTCTCCAGACAATATAACGATAAGCACCCTATACCCCAAAACTATAGGATATCCCCTTTAAGTATATACAACCCCGCATCGCACCACAAAACGACCGCCGTTGCGATTTCACAGCAACGACGCGTATCATGTAACAATTAACAATAGAGGTCCTGCTATGAAACCTTTCCTGATCGTTTGTGTCATTGCGTTTAACGCAATCGCTATCCTGCCGTCTGCGCAGGGAGAACCGGCATTCCTTCCAGGGAAGCGCGTACTCTTTGAAGCCCACAACTGTTACCCCTATCACGGTCTCTGGAATAACCGTATTGATAACGCGCTCAGCACGGGATTCCCTCTGGCTATTGAGATAGATCTGGTGTGGCACAGCAACGAAGAGACAGGGGAAGGTCGTCTCGCTGCAGCGCACAATGAACCGCTTTCAGGAAAAGAACCGGACTTGAAGAATTATTTTTTTGAGCGGGTGCGTCCACATATTGAGACTGCACTGGCAATGAACAACAAAGCGGACTGGCCGCTGATCACACTCAATATAAATAATATCCGCAGCAACTGTCCGGCAGCTTTCGTGGAAATGTGGAATCTCACAGAAACCTATGCATCCTGGCTTTGCACAGCGGTTAAAGGTACTGCACCGAATCCTCCTGCACCCATGGAAGTAAAACCAATACTTATACTTTCCAGCAGCGGCTCTCAGGAACAGCAACACTTTTACAATATTCTTCCCGAAGGTGCCGACCTGCACATTTTCGGGTCGGGAAATCCGGATCAAGACGCCACTAATTTTCGACGGTGGCTAAACTATTCATGGGAGGCTGTGGAACCGGAAGGGCAATCAAATGCAACGGAATGGAATACAGTAAAGAAAAATCGACTCTGTAATCTTGTAGATCATGCTCATCAGCGTGGTTACTGGATTCGATTTTATTCGTTAAACGGACACCCTGCCGCTTCCAGTATACTGCTTGGACTCAGTCCCAACTATAACTTTGGGGCACTGGATGTAGTAAAAGTACGCTGGAAAGAAGCAGATAGGGCACATGTGGATTTCATTGCAACCGACCAAATTGCAAAAGCAAAAGAAATTCAGCAGGCAAAATAGATACACGTCTCCCTTCCTGCTTCCTATTTCCCTGTATCCTCTCATATCCCCCCCTTTTTTCTAAAAATATGGTAAAATACAGGTGTAGCAGATACTGACATGGGAAAGCAGCCTTGCGCGGTTTCTTCTGTCAACAGTAATTCACTACATAACGTTTTATTGGTGTAATAGAAAGTTGAAAATGATTCAAAAGAATTTATACTGAATTTTCGGGAATATCCCCGAAAATTGTATTGTTCCTATAAGTAAGAACGGAAAAGATAAAGTTTAATCCCCCCGTGAAATCATATAGTTGATTTTATTTGCCCTTTTGACTCGCCCTGTACGACTGGTACAGGAATAAGCGAGCCTGGTTCAGCCAGGCAAAAGCGGGACCGCAGCAGGTTTCCCCCCACTTCCTCCCCTCCCCTTCCCCTGCTACGGTCTCGCATCTTTTTTATGGCAGTACTTCTTCACTGCCCATTTGTTTCACTCCCGCCACTCCCGCTCTCCAATAAGCGGCACAAACCGACAGGCGATCCCCTCATGACGGAAGAAGGTTTCGTTCTTTTCCCTGATGATGGTTATGAGCTGCGGCACCCTGCGCATGGCGGTGAGGACGGGCTGATCATGAATACCGCGTGCAATAATCTGTTCATCTACCATCCTGTCACGTTGGTCCTGTTCCATAGGTAATTCCACGTTGGAATACAGCATTGATCCTGTTTTCTGTGTTACTTCAATCTACCAGAAACAGCTGGGTTGAAAATCTTTTCCTATTTTTGATAGAATACCACACTCCCGCATTTCGCGGAAATCCCCATTTTAACGGAGTAAGGAAAACTAATGAGCGAACAACAAATGGATACGCAACCGGCCCGGTTCATCTCGGATGATCTGGAGGCCGAACTGAATGCACAGCTTGAAAACACAAGCATGGACCAACTACTGGAAGAAATTCCCCAGAATTTTAAGGAAGGCGAAGTAGTTTCAGGCAGAGTAGTCGATATCACAGACGACCGCGTCATGGTTGATATTGGCTACAAGAGTGAAGGTATTGTCGAAGCAGGCGAATTTTCACAGATCGGCGAAATTGCTGTTGGTGAATCGTATGATTTTTATATCGAAGAACCAGAAAATGATCTGGGTGCTCCGGTACTGTCTAAGATTAAGGCAGAAAGAATCAAGAACTGGGAACATGTCCAGGAAGTCTATAATGATGAAGGCGTCATTGAAGGTGTAATTACCCGCCGCGTCAAAGGCGGTTTGAAAATGGATATCGGTGTGGATGCATTCATGCCCGCCAGCCAGCTAACCTTCCGCCCCACAGGCGATCTCGAAAAATATATTGGCGAACGCATGGAAGTCAAGATTGTAAAATTGACCCGTCGGCGTCGCAACGTTGTGGTTAGTCGTCGTCGACTACTTGAAGAAATGCGGGCAGAAGAGAAGAAGAACCTGCTGGCACGCATTGAAGTAGGGGCAGTCATTGATGGCGAAGTGAAAAATATCACTGATTTCGGTGCATTTGTGGATGTGGGCGGCATAGACGGTCTGCTCCATGTTACCGATATGAGTTGGGGACGGGTCAAGCATCCGTCGCAAATGGTTAAAGTAGGCGACAAACTCGAAGTCGTCGTGCTGAGTTTTGATCCGAATACGGAACGTATCAGCCTGGGTCTGAAACAAAAATCTGAAAACCCGTGGAACACCGTGGTAGATCGCTATCCTGTGGGTTCAATTATGCGTGGGCGCGTAGTAAGCATGACGGAATACGGTGCCTTTGTGCAGCTTGAAGAAGGCATTGAAGGCATGGTGCATGTGAGCGAGATGAGTTGGACGCGCCGGGTGCGCTATCCAAATGAGATACTCTCCGTGAGTGATGAAATTGACGTCATGGTATTAAATGTCGATAAGGACGAAGAAAAAATCGCGCTGGGCATTAAACAGACCCAGCCGAATCCCTGGAAACAACTTGGCGAACGCTACCCTGTTGGCTCTACCATTAACGGTACCGTGCGCAACATGACTGATTACGGTGCTTTCGTACAAATTGAAGACGGCATCGATGCGTTACTCCATGTAAGCGATTTGTCATGGACCAAAAAAGTTACCAATCCGAATGATGTGCTGGAAAAAAATCAGGAAATAGAAGTACAGGTACTGAGCATTGATCCCGACGCTGAAAAAATAAGTGTTGGATTAAAGCAGTTACAGTCTGACCCGTGGCTGTCAGTCGTCGAAAATCTTCCTGTTGACACCCATGTTGAAGTTGAAATTGTGAAGCTGGTCGCCTTTGGCGCGTTCGGACGTCTTGAAAACGGCGTTGAGGGATTGATTCACGTCAGTGAACTCGCCAACGAACGGGTACAGCGTCCTGAAGATGTTCTAAAAGTAGGCGACAGGGTGACGGCGAAGGTTATTAGCATTAGCGCTGCTGACCGGCGTATCGGCCTAAGCATACGTGAGTTTCAGCGGGATGAAAACCGTGCCACCATGGAAGACTATGTTGAAACAGATGATGGAGCCGTAGATGTCAACGCTTCTTTGAGCGGTGCTGTACCGCAGAGTATGATTCAAGCGGGACGCAGCATTGCAGATGTTGCCCATGATCTGATGGTCGCTGTAAATCGCGTCGAAACTGCGAAGGCCGCAGAACGT
>JAGLCZ010000011.1 GCA_023145975.1 Candidatus Hydrogenedentota bacterium
GATGGATTACTGATTCATCCGCTGATGGGTACGACGAAGAGTGACGATATTCCCGGCGATGTACGCATGAAATGCTACCATGTTCTGTTGGAGCATTATTATCCAAAAGATCACGTTATGTTGTCCATTATGCCCGTGAATATGCGTTATGCAGGTCCCCGCGAAGCAGTAATGCACGCCATTATCCGAAAAAATTACGGCTGCACGCATTTTATCGTGGGTCGTGATCATGCAGGCGTTGGAAATTATTACGGCACCTACGATGCCCACCATATTTTTGACGAGATTGATCCTGCAGCATTGGCTATTACGCCTTTGTTCTTCGAGCATTCTTTCTTCTCAAAGCGCACCAACGAAATGGCTACCAAAAAAACCTGCCCGGGTACGGATGCGGATCATGTGTTTCTAAGCGGCACCAAAGTACGTGAAATGCTTGCACGCGGTGAATCACCGCCCCCCGAGTTTACACGTCCGGAAGTGGCTAAAATACTGATTGACTGGGCAACGGAAAAGCAGTAGCAGGATTCGGTTATGGAAAACCTTAAACATAAGATTATGATCGTGGGCGACGGGGCAAATGAAGCTTTGACACTATTGCGTGAGAGGCTTTCCGAGACGGGTAACGCGGATTCCTGCGTGTTGCAAGAGGCTAAGGCCTTGGCAACGGTTTGTACTGATGAAGAGTTTATTTATAGCTTGGATACACACGATACCCCTGCTTTTGCTGTGGAAAAGATTTTGGATCAACTGATGGATCGCGGATGGATATCTCTGGATACAGGAAAACTTACTGTCGAGGAAGAGGAACAGATTCGCATTAGGTTACAGGGTTTGGGCTATATTGACTGAATTGCGTCGTGTACATGCACACTAACCGCTAAAACAATACATACATAACAGAGCAGCCATGCAGGTAGGAATATATATACCGCAACGAACTGAAAACACGTCGGATGCGTGCTCACTCGATCAACTGGAGATCGAGTATTTAAGGCGTGCTTTGCGTGTGTTAAGAAAAGTCAACAAAGATACCCGTTTTATATCTTTTTCAGAACATGAGACGGCGCCGCTTTGTGATGGCGTGCCGGTAGAGCGAATACGCCGTCGTGGCACGTTTTTTCGCCCCGTATCCAGCAAAGAACCTACCCTGGAACAAGCCCTGAAACGTCATAATATCGATGTACTTTTGACGACCATAGGCGCTTCCTCTATTAGTACCCGTTTACCGAAGCTCACCTTCGCACTTGACATGATATTACCGGGTAGTCTTCCCGTAAAAAACAAAGTGCATTCCCCGGTACCGCGCGCAATAAAGCGCAATTGTTCAGAATCCCGATTTGTCCTGTGTGCGAGTGCTTATATGCAAAAGGTATGCTCAACCCGTGCCAATGTGGGTCTGGAAAAAGTTGTGGTCGCCAGGCCAGGAGTCAGTCAATCGTTTACCAAGAAGTGTTCTTCCATTATTGAAGGTCCCTATGCGGTATTTCCCATGAATAGATATAGCTGCCGTAACATAGCTACTGTAACGGAAGCCATTCGACGTAATCCGTCACTGTTTCCCCCTACTCTCGTTGTCATGGGGCCGAAATATGTAGAAGAACCTGCCAACTGGGGTATTCCCAAAATTTCTGTAGAACAATGCCCTGATAATATAATTTCTTCCCTGTTTCAAAATGCGGAGCTCATATTATATCCCGCGCAAGGAGATGGCAGCGGTACGGTAGCACAGCAGGCTTTGTGTGCAGGCGGGTGTCTTATTACCTCCAAGTCGGGTGCCAACTTCGAAGCAGCGGGTTCTATCCCCTTTTATTTTGAAGCGGACAGTTCTGTTTCTCTCTTACAAATAATACGTCGTATGCGGGGTGAAACACCGGAAGAAAAGACAAAACGACAGCAGATGGGACAAGCACTTGTTCTGGATTGTACCTGGGAGCGTTGTGCAGCTAAGATAGTATCTGCACTGAAAAGAAGTTTGCTTTGACCTATACGGGATAGAGTTTATGGATACTGTTCCTTTTGATTTTGCTCGCACAAATTACGTACTGGCACCTCATACCCGATACCATATCGGGGGATCAGCGCACCTTGCATTATTTCCGCCAACTCTCGCTGATATGGAGGCGGCTTATCAGTGGCTGTTTACAACGGATATGCCCTTCATCGTTATAGGCGGCGGTGCCAATATGCTTATTGATGATCGGGGGTACGACGGGTGCGCATTGTTTACGACAGAATTGAAGGAAGTTCATCCGCTGGGAAACCACAGCTTTTTCGTAGGTACCGGAATTTTACTCGCAGATTTAGTACGGAAAATAATGCTTCCTAATAACTATGAAGGGGTTGGCGCACTCACGGGTATACCCGGTACCGTTGGCGGGGCACTATTCATGAATGCCGGTACTGCTAACGGAAGCGTGTGCGAGCTTGCTGTCAGTGTGGATCTATTGGAAGATAAAGGCGTCCGCCGTCTTCCCTTGACTCCGGATAGGTATGGATATCGGGGACAGTCCTTCTGTCAGGGCGATACGGTTATTACCGGGGCAATGTTTAGATTCACTCCTTCAGAACGTGATGAATCAGAGGTATATCATCACTACATGCGTCGTCGTAGCGAGACACAGCCTGACGGCTTGTGCTGTGGAAGTGTGTTTAAGAATCCGCCTGATGACCATGCGGGCAGGCTCATCGAAGCTGCCGGACTTAAAGGGAAGCGCCATAACGGAGCTATCATTAGCGAAAAGCACGCTAACTTTATCATGAACGATGCCGACGCTTCTTTCGACGATGTATTTCATCTTATAACATTGGTGAAACAAACCGTTCATGCACGTTTTGGCGTGGAACTGCACGAAGAACTTCGTATCATCCGATCGGTACCGTAACCTTGCTTTAACGGTGCTGCTTGGTTAAAAATCGATGGCGTCCAAACCGGGAATACATGAGTCAAGCGGAATGGTTTCTATGTGGGTTGCGCCCAGTTTTGCCAGTTCATATCGCACCTGAGCCAGGGGTAATTTAGGATCTGCCATGCTCATCTGAATACTAAACTCTGTAAAGTTTACCCCTTCGTTCATGGTAGGTTCATCGCCAAACAACCCATTGCCTTCAAGGTATTCCAGTGCAGGTGTAATCTTTTCTTTGCTCATATTGAATAATATCAGCACCTTGTTTTCGGCATATACAGCACCATAAAGATTAAGCAGGAACATGCGTGCCAGTTCGTACTTAACCGGGTCTTCTTTGATTGCCGGATTTGCCCAGAGTCCTGTTTCGGAGGTCATAATCTGTTCGCTGATTTGAAGACCGTAATTACGGAT
>JAGLCZ010000110.1 GCA_023145975.1 Candidatus Hydrogenedentota bacterium
GATTTCCCCCTGGAACGTGTCAGTTATTCAGGTAGCCACAGGGATGCGTATCGTATACCTGCTGGAAAAACGCAGCTTACTTTTGAGGTCGTGCAAACAGACCACAGCCTGATCTTTGATCTGCTGTCTTCCGAAAACAGTGAAGTACGCCAGTCAATCTATCAAGATAAACAGGGGAAGCCGTTACCCACGGTAAAAGATCATAGTTCGTGGTCTTCACAGCGTATTGCCCTTACCGGGCAAAACGATGTAACGCTGCTCTTTGACAGTGAGGCCCCCTTCTATTTAGCCGAATGTACTTTGCTTGGAAAGCCTTCCGGCAAACCCGATGTGCTGATTTATCTGATTGACACTCTACGCCAGGATCACCTTGGATGCTATTATTATCCCGTTGATACTTCACCCAATATAGATCGTTTTGCTGAAGATGCCGTCCGTTTTTCATCCCTCATCCCCATGTCTTCATGGACGCGCCCATCTGTCGCTACTTTGCTGACCGGTGTTATGGATTATAGCCACCATGCCTTGAGCCACGAAGACCATTTACGTCAGGGCTTACCTTCTCTGGCAAAAACACTTGAAATAAATGAGTGGACCACCCATGGAATTACAACGAACTGCGTTGTTACCGATGAATTCGGGTTCGGAAAGGATTTTCAGTGGTATGAAGAATTACTGCCTCAGAATAAATCTGCGGCAACGGTACTGGACGAGAAAGCGGTGGATCATGCCATTGCCGCCATTGCTCAACCCGGGGATATGCCCTTGGGTATGTATTTGCATCTTATAGCGCCCCACCGCGACTATGAACCTCCCGTTGAGTATCGTGAGTTGTTTATGCCTAAAAGTTTTGTCGGGGTACGTGCCCAAACACGGGTGATGCAGGATATGGCTCTCTATGATGCGGAAATTCGTTTTAGCGACGATCAGTTCGGCAGAACGATCCAGGCGTTGAAGGACGCAGGACGCTATGAGAATGCATTAATAGTACTGCTGTCAGATCATGGCGAACAGTTCATGGAACATGGCGAGCTTGCACATGCAAATACACTGCACTATCACGAGTTAAAAGTACCTCTGCTTATAAAATTACCGGGAAATTCCCATGCAGGACGCGAAATAAGACATATCGTTCAAATGGCAGATATAGCACCGACGATTCTTGCTGCCTTAGGACTAACCATTCCCGGGGCAATGGAAGGACGTTCCCTCATACCTTTAATCACACTCAAAGGAACGTTTCCGCCTAAACCGGCATTTGCACGCCTGCGTATTGGTGAACGACATTTGTATATGGCGCAAACGCAATATCTGAAATATATTTATGATGTTGTGCGGGAACAGGGACAATGGTATGACTTACAGGAAGACCCTCTTGAATACCGTCCCTTATTTCTGCCTCCGGAGGGAGGTAATGCCTTGCGTATTTTTGCCGAAGAGCAAGCGAGCCGCCCCATACCGGAGAAAGGGGGCGCATCCCCTCCGTTAACCGATACGCAAACAGAACAACTGGAAGCACTGGGATATCTATAAATACGGCATAAAAAAGGGGCTACCCTTGCACCAAGCTCTTTTCGGCTGAAATCCGTGGTATACTTGAGTTGCCTTCATAAAAAATATGATCCGGGAATAGCAGGGAAATGAACATAACTATACACTATCCAACAAAAAGTAATCGGAACGGTAAATCCAGATACCGGAGGCATTCCCTGTGCTTACCCGCAGCGCTGATTATGCTCGTATTATCCTTTGGTGCTTCGGCGCAAATCAGTGTTGCCCGTGTGGAAGCTCCTCCCGAAGTAACCATAGCACTCCCTATAACGTATGCTGCACCGGCGGAAGAGTCCCCTTCCACACTGGTTCTGCGTTTTTCCTATTCAGAAACCCTGATCGAAGTAATGGAAGTAGTGACTACGCCAGTCATTAAACAGGGAGGCAAAACCCTTGACTATGAAGTGGGAAGCAGTATTATTGCCATCGTTATATCCGGGGGTACTGCGCCCGTACCAAGCGGTACATTATTCTACGTGATGATGCGTGTAAAACCTGCGGCACCGTCAGGGACGCTATTGCAAATTTTGAATGCAAGCAGTCATGGTGCCGATCGTAATGCCAAGCAGATTACCCTAGCCGTGGCTTCAGGAAATATACGTGTTATTGATATGCCGGAAAAACACAGTGCAGATACTGCTGCAGATTGGGAAATCTCGATGCAGGAACTCCTGCGTGTAATCCAGCTTTACAATGGAATAGAATTCCATTGTGACACAGACAGTACAGATGGATATACAGTCGGTGCAGGGGATCAGGATTGTGCTTCTCATAATTCAGATTACGCAGCGGCAGACTGGCATATTTCATTTTCTGAATTATTGCGCATGATCCAGTTATATAATTCGCCGTTCCGAAAGTATCATACCGATGCAGCGGCGGAGGATGGGTTTGCTCCGGGTCCCTTTGGTTATACACCGTAGCTCTTTCACGTCTCTTTACGTGCCGTCATCATATAAGCATCAGACGATTCCCGAAGCTGCTCCAAAAGAAGTCCTGCATTTTTCACCATGCCGCCCATGCAGGTACTGTCCGGAAGTTCATGCCCTCCCACTTCACCCCCGACCGTGCGATGCCGTTGATTAATTGCGTCGCGGCTTTCTGTGTGACACACCACCAGCCGACCACCGAACTTAAGCAGTCCCGCCATTGTGTTCATAGCCTGCTGCTGATCATGAAAATGGGGAAAGCAACTATTACAAATGATCCAGTCGAAGGAAAGAGGGCACCACGGCGGCTGCACAACATCAGCCTGTACCGGGACGAATGCCGGCACCTGAAGATTCGTATGCAGTGCAGCAGCACGCTTATCTGCTTCCTGAAGCATAGGAAAAGAAATATCAGCGGCAACAACCCTGCCCGCTGCACCCAGCATATCCCTAAGTATAGGAAGCAATACCCCCGTACCACAGCCTACATCCAGTACACATGCACGGGGAGAAATAGGCAGCACTTCAATAAGGGTTTGTAAACGTTTTGCATGTCCCGCGCTGATCATACTATCCCAGTTTGCTGCGCGTTTATCAAAAAATGCGCGGGTGCGTGCCAGTGTTTCGTTGTTATGGTGCGTCATGAAGGGCGTCTCCTTTTGGGTGAA
>JAGLCZ010000111.1 GCA_023145975.1 Candidatus Hydrogenedentota bacterium
GGGAGTTTCACACCCCATTTCATGGCGTAACACTTTATGAGGGCGTTTTTACTGGTGACCGTGTTTCTGCATACCGCTGGCATATTCTGGACCCTATACCCTTTACAGAATCCCTGCGTTTGGAAATTGAGCATAAAGGAAGTATCTTTGATGATCAAGCACCGATTACAAATTTTGAAGTAGGCGGATTTATCGAACGATATGACTGGGTTAGTTCTGTAGCCTATTGGTACCAATATCCCCCAACTTCATCAAATAAGCCTTTCCCATCACTTGCAGACCGTGTATTGCCTTATACCACTGTTATGGCTGCTGAGATGGAATTTCGGGCTGACCCGCCATTGCTTGTACTGCCCCAGGATCCTGCGGTTGCCTATTTGCCCAGTATTCCCGACGGTAAAATTGAATTTGATTTTGAAATATCAGAAGACGGCCGCTATCGTGTGGATGGAATATTCATGTATTCGGTCATGTCAGGGGTATATCAGATACTTATAAATGATAAAAATATCGGCCCCCCTGTTGATTTTGGGGCTATCGGTATGGACCCTGGTTGGGTACATCTTGACACCTATGAATTTAAAGCGGGAACCCAGACTATCAAATTTATTGGCGTGAACCAACCCTCACAATTTGCGAGAAATCTAGCACCCACGCAAGATGGTATCGCTTTTATCGGACTTACACTCACCCATCTTGATAAAATGGAAGGGTATCTTAAAGCATTGCGGGAAAAACGTCCCCTGTAATATCGAAAATGGGCAGGAGGAAGACCGCTTTATTAAGCATACTGTTCCTATGGAAGACTCATTTAACTGCTGCTAAAACTGGTCCAGTAATGCTGCGGCATCTCCGCCCTGCAGGAATGCTTCCATATTATCTGGAAGGGCTTCCAATCTTCTTCGCTCTTCCTCTTCGTCCTCTTTCTTTACAAACTCGGCGTATACAGATGGAACTTCAAATATTTGTGAAGATAGCGAAGTATTCATTTGTATATTTTTTAAAGTTACTGATAATTTTCCTTCCGATCTGGAAGTAGTACTCTCACTTTTCAGAGGAAATTTTATTTGGCGACAGTACCATACTTTGGTAGATACGGAAAAGGAATCCTCTGATTTTTCTACACTTGCCTGGTAAATATCACATGCAAATCCCTGCAGTTTCTCGTGACCGACCTTTTTCGCATCATTCATTCGTACCCAATCCCCAAAATTACTCAGCCCGACAAGGGGATTATAACGTTCAACAGCGGAAAGATTGACATTGATATACTTCTCTTCCTCTGTCAGCATTTTACGCACCTGACCCGTATTCGCAATAAATATTTGATCCATAATTTCCATACGGAAGGTATTCGCATTTTTCAGGTAGAGTTTTCCAACCGTCTGTTCCTTATTTGCTTCCACGATGACAGCGGCGGTAAATTCTGGTAAAACCCGTGTTGTCTTTGTAGAAAGTAAATACATCATTACAGATCCGATAAAGACGATCAAAATGACTTCGCCAGCAATGAGTAACTTGCGCAATACGGGATGCCTTCCCTTGACGACAGACTGCCCGTTTCCTATTTTTAGTGTGACGTCCTCTTTGCCTTCATTGCCGCCGGCTTCTTTATCATCGGGTTCTATCTGCTGTTCTTCTTCCCCTTCAATCTGTCCTTCAATTTCATCCTCTATCTGCCCATCTTTACTGTCCCCACCCGTTATAATTGTTTTTTCCTCTGTTCGCTTCATCCAGCGTTCCACTTTATTGAGTTTAACCTGATCTTTTTCCTCAAGAAAATCCCTCATCATTTTTTTGTGCAATTTTCTTACTTTGCCAATTTCCCCAAAATGCTGTAGGCACTGCAGTATTGGGTATTGAACATTGAAAACTCCCGGATGCTGCTTATTAAGTTTTTGCAGGTGGGATAAGGCTTCTCCGTAGTTGCCTTCGGCATACATTTTTTTGGCTTCGGCAAACCGTTGCCGGGAGTTTTCCTTCCCCATTAAATTTGCCTTTCCAGATAAACACATTTTGTATTTATTCAGGTAAAATATGTCGAATTATTCATGATTCTATTCAGCTAAGAACAGA
>JAGLCZ010000112.1 GCA_023145975.1 Candidatus Hydrogenedentota bacterium
TGTCTGTTTCGGCGGCATTATGAAAGAAACCCTCGTTCTATTTTGGGTAAATTATGGCGTTGGCATACGGCATGGTGTCCCGGCTGGCATGGATATATGGAGTCATTACCTCTAAAAGAACGTGCCCCCCTTGAGGAGCAGCTCTCGGAACTGGACGGACAGCGTTACAACTGATTAGATAGATCTGCCTGCTCAATTGGATAATTCAACTATAAATAATCTCCAGAATAGCAGATCCTCTGTAAGTTGAGGCGTTCCCCGCTGCCCGTGTACAATCCCCTTTCAACGATACACGGAGTAATACCCATTCCCCTTTTACCGGAGCCTTTATAATGAATTATCTTGCCGAACGTATGAATGCCATCGACGCCAGTGGTATCCGAAAAGTGTTTGCACTGGCAGCGCAAATGAAAGATCCCATTAACCTAAGCATTGGGCAGCCGGACTACGATGTAGATCCGTTGTGCAAGGATGAAGCATGCCGTCAGATACAAGCGGGCTTCAATTCCTATACACAAACCTGGGGCATCCAGGAACTGCGGGATGCCGTATCAGCCTACTACGAACGTAAATTTAATGTTCCGCTGCAAAACGTGATGATAACCAGCGGCGTATCAGGCGGATTATTCCTTGCGTTGATGGCGACAATTAATCCCGGTGACGAAGTCCTCTGCGGCGATCCTTACTTTGTAATGTATAAGCACCTGGTATCATTACTGGGCGGTATCCCGGTACTGGTAAATACCTACCCTGACTTCAAACTTACAGCGGAACGTGTCGAAAAATCCATCAGCTCCAAAACGAAAATGATTATTGTAAACAGTCCTGCAAATCCTACGGGAGTTACTCTTAACGCTGAAGAAATGCGCGCACTGGCAAAACTGGCGAAAAAACATGACCTGCTGGTCATTAGTGACGAAATTTATGAGTCATTACTCTATGATGAAAACCCTGCCACAATGGCAGGATTATATGATCGTGTAATCTGCCTGAACGGATTCTCGAAGAATATGGCCATGACCGGCTGGCGACTGGGGTATGCGGCGGGTCCCGAAGATGTTATCCAGGCGATGAACACGCTGCAGCAATATACTTTCGTGTGTGCCCCGTCTTTCGCACAAAAAGCCGCCATCCTTGCGCTGACTGCAGATATGACCCCCAAGGTAGACCGCTATCGCCGTAAACGCGACCTCGTTTATGAGGCATTGAAGGATGTGTTTCCTTGTGTAAAACCCGATGGCGCATTCTATATTTTCCCGCAGGCACCTGAAGGAGAAGGCGATGCCTTTGTGAAGAAGGCCA
>JAGLCZ010000113.1 GCA_023145975.1 Candidatus Hydrogenedentota bacterium
CATATCAAGATTAAAATGCTCTAGCAGTTACGTGGGGCGCTTGCCTTACTCTGGAATAGGCAAATCAGGAATGAGAGATGATTATTTGAAGGGCGATACAGCAAAAAATTGGACGAAGATATCGGAATCACAGTTTCCATGGGAACGTGAAGCTCTTGATTTTATTCAACAACATTTTCCGGCACATAAACCTTATCGTGCTTGGTCTAACTTCGAATTTATTGCCGAAGACGGGAGCATCAATGAAGTAGACCTTCTCGTCTTTTCTCGACAAGGTTTTTTTCTTATTGAAATCAAAAGTCATCCGGGCCATTTGTCTGGCGACGCCGGTACATGGCGCTTTGAACACGACGGCAGAGTTAAGGCCTTCGACAACCCGTTGTACAGTACAAACCTGAAAGCCAAAAAACTTAGTTCTCTTTTGGGTAGACAGAAGCGGAGCAGCAAGAAGGGGCGTATTCCTTTCCTAGAAGCATTGGTCTTTTGTTCTGCACCGGAATTGAAATGTGATTTAGAGGGTACAGCCCACTATCGTCTGTGTCTTCGGGATCGTGATGCTACGTCGGATACTCCGAAACGGAACGGCATTATGGCAGCCATTACGCGTCGTGAATGTCAGGGACTCAGGGGCACCCCTAAAGGGCAATATGACCAACCCATGGCGAAGGTTGTCAGTCAGGTCTTGGATAAAGCGGGTATCCGCCCACGACAGCAGCAACGGAAAGTTTCCGATTATCTTTTGAAGGAAGTCATTGACACGGGTCCAGGCTACCAGGATTGGTTAGCTGTTCATGCCCAAGTTAAAGAAACGAAGCGTTTGGTGCGTTTGTACAATGTTCGCCTAGAAGCAAAGGCGGAGGATCGTAAAACTATTGAACGTGCTGCCAAACGCGAGTTCCAGTTATTGGAAACTCTTCATCATCCAGGTATACTCCGTGCCCTTGGGTTTACCGAACATGAACTTGGTCCCGCCCTGATCCTGGAATATGAGTCTACTGCCTGTCGTCTTGATCTCTATCTTACGGAACGTGAGGAGAGCCTCAGTGCTGAACAACGATTGCACCTCATTCGGCAAGTAGCCGAGGTAGTTCGTTTTGCCCACGAGAAGAAAGTGATCCATCGGGCTATTTCGCCATGCAATATACTGGTGATCAACCCCGAAAGCGAACGCCCTGGAATTCGCTTATACAACTGGCAGATCGGTTACCGCGAATCCAGTACCACCTCCACAGGTATCGTAATTTCCAAGACTTCCCATATTGACCGCCTTGTCGATGATAAAAGCACTGCGTTCATGGCACCGGAATCTTCTTATGGCATTGAGAATTTTGGGGAACATGTGGATATATTCTCGTTGGGTGCACTTGCCTACTATATATTCTCCGGTGTGGCACCCGCTGAAAACAGCATTGAACTTAGTGAAAAACTTCGGGGAAGTAGTGGCTTGCAGATTTCTGCTGTGTTGAACGGTGCTGGGGAAGGGTTACAAGACCTCATTCAGTTTAGCACCCATCCTGATGTTACCAACCGCTTGGATTCCGTGACTGATTTTCTAGAGCTCCTAGACCTCGTTGAAGATGAAATTCGTGCCCCCGAACATGACATCATTGATATTCCTGAAAATGCCCAGAATGGCGATATCTTGGTCGGTAATCTTACGGTAGTCAGGCGTTTGGGACGGGGCAGCACTTCCATTGCATTGCTTGTTCAGCGCGGGGACGAACATCTTATTTTAAAAGCCGCTACTGACCCGGAATACAACCAACGTATGACAGATGAAGCAGAGGTGCTCCAGAAACTTCGCCATCAACACATCGTTGCTTACTGCGGGCAAGTCACAATTGGTAACTATATTGGCATTCTGCTTCGCCCTGCTTTCTCCGACAAAGGAAGTCTGCGTATTGAAACGCTGGGCGACCGGTTGCGGAAAGAGGGACGTCTCCATATTGATCTCCTGCAGCGTTTTGGCGAAGACCTCATTGGTACGGTGTCTTTCCTGGAAGAACAGGGTATTTCACATCGTGATATCAAACCGGATAATATTGCCGTCGGTATGGTAGGCCATGGCAGCACCTTACACCTTGTGCTTTTTGACTTTTCCTTATCGCGCGCTTCTGCAGACAATATCCGTGCCGGTACTCGTGGCTATCTTGACCCGATTCTTCCGAACCGCAAACGCTGGGATTTACATGCCGAGCGCTACACAATTGGGATTACACTCTACGAGTTAGCCACAGGAGCGTTGCCAAAGTGGGGCGACGGCAAGACCGATCCCTCTCATCTCAGCTGTGAGATTACGATTGAAGCAGAGTTATTCGATGCCAATTTGCGCGAGGGCTTCACCAAATTCTTCCAGCAGGGGCTACGCCGTGATGCAGAGGAACGTTTCGATAATGCGGAGGATATGCTTCGTGCATGGCGAACAATTTTTGAGGGGATCGGGGACCCAGGGACAGGGGTTGACTCCGAGGATGAGGAAGCGCAGCAAGCCCGTCTTGACGCTGCCGCCCCGGAAACACAGATTCACGAACTTGGCCTTGGTATCCGTGTAACCAATGCCCTGGACCGACTCAATGTGGTTACCGTGTTGGATCTGCTGCACGTTAATTTGCAGCACCTGCAGCGGCAGGCGGGAGTAAGCAATACTACACGTCGTGATATTTCTCATGCTACGCGCCGCCTTCGCAAGCGTCTTGGCGATATCGCCCCGCCGGAAACTCCGCCTATTTCGTCAAACAATACAGGGTATACTGAAAATGTCGATGTAGCCACGATGAGTGTGGATTTACTTGTCCAGCGTATTACGCGTACCGGCTCTCGGGCAGGGGAAAATACCCGTTTTATACTCCACTGCCTGCTTGGATTAGCACCCGACCTGAATATTCCGTGGCCAAGCCAAATTGAGGTTGCCCATTTCGCCGCTGCACGCGCAGGGCAGCTATTTAACAACACGGACGAAGAAAAAAGTAATCACAGCGATATCACCCGTGTGCAGGTAGGAAACCTATTAACTAAGTTCCAAAATGCCTGGACCAAAGAAGCCTCAATCACGCGACTCCGCGGAGACCTTGCTGAACTATTAGAAAAGGCGGGGGGAGTCATGGCAGTGCAGGAACTGACGGATGCATTGCTCGCAGCACGGGGTTCTGTGCAGGAAGAACCGCAGCGCACGCAACAGGCAATGGCAGTCATCCGCGCCGCAGTTGAAGTTGAACGCAGAAAATCCGATCCGCGTTTCCTCTTCCGCCGCACCGAAAGCCATGTATTAATTGCAATCAATACCGCCCTCACAGACTATGCTGTTCATCTCGGCAAACTGGCAGATAAGATTGCCGCACAAGACCCCTTGATTCCTCCGGTGCGTGTTGTGGAACGACTTCATACGATCAAACTTCCCGAAGGTGATCTCTTTCCCTTGTCGGATGCGCGGTTGGTGCGTCTTGCTGCTGCCGTATCCCAACAGGCTGCCGTGTCCAGTCGTCAAGAGTTATATCCCAGGGGGATGGACGCAGCCCGTGTACTCAAACTGGCACAGGGGGCATTGCTGGGTATACAGAAACTGACTTTGACACAGATAACCGCTCGAATCCAGAGCCGTTATCCGGAAGCAGCACCCTTACCGAATCGTCCCATGCTTGATATCCTGCTTCACGACACGGGTTTCGATCTCGAATGGGATTCTATTGCAAATGATGGGCACGGGTGTTATGTTAATTCCCTGCAGCAATCCAGTTCCTTCACGCACAGTACCGACACGCTGCAGCGGCGCGCCACTGTAGGGGTATTGAATAATACGCAGGAGTTCACCCCCGAAATTGCAGATGCGCGTCAGTTTGAAGAACGACTCCAACGAGGGATTACGGAAGGGGCGTTCTTTGCGCTGTTGGTGAATCCGAAATACTACCACGACGCCATAGAGGAATTTGAAAAGCGTTTCCCAGTGGAGGTCGTCGATTTCGAGGGCCTTTTGCTTACTGCGATTCGGGAAGCAGCAGACAAGGCACAGGTAAACTGGGATTTGGTGGTACAGGCCGATAGCACGCCGGGAGCAGGAGACTGGGACAAGATGATCTTGCTGGTGCGTCGTGCCATGCCTCAGGTAGAAGCTCAGTTGCTCGCTGCACAAAAAACAATCGTACTTATTTATCCGGGGTTGCTGGCGCGTTATGGTCAAATAGACCTTATTGAGCGGCTGC
>JAGLCZ010000114.1 GCA_023145975.1 Candidatus Hydrogenedentota bacterium
CACGTGGACCGTGCAGTGATGCTATGAGATAATCCAAGCCAACAGTTTGCAGGGATTGTGCCATGGCTTCGTTTACCAGGAACATATTTGTGTTTACCCCAACTTTAAGCCGCTGTTTTTTTATAGCGCTTAAGACCTCTATTATATCCTTGCGTATAAAAGGTTCTCCTCCTGTTATAAAAAAACCGGGTGCCCAGGGTGCGACGGATTGAGCAATATCGCCTATTTCCGCCGGAGAAAGTTCTTTTCGTTCTGATGTAGGTAATGTTTTTCCGGCAAAACAAAATTTGCACCGTGCATTACAGCGATAGGTTATTTCGAGGGTAACATTGAGCAAGGACTTACTGAGTCCCCGACCGCTGCGATAGTCTAAATATACCTGGGGTGCAACACGCAGTAAACGCCTCCAGCTGACCGATTTTATTCGGTTCAAGTGGGCAATTTTATTTGTTATGGAAGTTATTTTACCAGGCATTATTATGGGATTCCTCATGTCGCTAAGATTGTACGATATTTCAGGGGATGGCGCTTATTTGGAGTGTGCAGGGAAGACGCACGCAATAATTCAATTCGTTCGACAAGTATATCAAAGGAACTTTCTGTTTTGATTAGGGTTGAGATGCTATAGGATTTGCCGTTGTTTAGCTATCATTATCTTTAAGTGACACGTATTTGTCAAGAAATATTTTTAATCCTTGCAGATAGTTTTTGTGCGATTTGAATTTTCCGCCGTGGTGGGCTCCCTGAATTTCCACAAACATTTTTGCAGTTGTAATGCGGTGATATAGCTGTTGACTATGAGCAAATGGAACGACTGTATCTTTTCTACTGTGTATAATCAGTACGGGGCATTGAAAACGATTTACTTTATCGATGTTACGGAATTGAGTTTGGCATAACCATTGGGCAGGGAGAAAAGGATAGGTATCTCCGAGTACGTCGGGAATAGAGGTAAATGCACTTTCCAAAATCACTGCCGCTGGAGCAATCTGTGCTGCCAGTTCACAGGTTGCGCCGCTGCCCATGGAGCTTCCTGCAAGAATGATTGTATCCGGTGCTATTTTGCGTTCATGAACGAGGTACTTCCATGCAGCGCGTATATCAGCGTAGCAGCGTGCCTGGGAAGGCGTACCTGTGCTCAGACCATAGCCGCCGTAGTCATAGAGCATTACCGATAGCCCTGCCTGATGGAATAATGCGGCATCTTCCAGGTAGCCGCTGATGTTTCTGCCGCTGCCGTGGGAAAACAGTACGGTTCCTAGCGGTTTTTCTGTGGGCAGCCACCAGCAGTATGTTTGTTCTCCATCGACATCAAGCCATACCTCTTC
>JAGLCZ010000115.1 GCA_023145975.1 Candidatus Hydrogenedentota bacterium
TGGGTGAGATTTCAGCAAACTATGATGCCTGTCGTTTACAGGATCGAATTTTGGATGCGGCGCTGCCTGCAATCAGGGCGCAGCGCGGCGCGTTGTTTCTTGCCAATGAATTGGGAGAGATGACCCCTTGTCCCCTTTGCGGTCTGATTCACAGTTATGTGAACGGAGAGCTTTCCCATGCGGAGCGGGACGGGTTAAGTATCAGCAATACTGTGGCGCAGCAAGTACTGCGGGACGGTAAGAGTATTTTCTATGAGGACTGCGGTTCTAATGAGGGTGCTCAGGCTTCTGCGAGTATCATGTCCCTTTCCCTGCATTCCATTATTTGCGTTCCTCTTGTGGGTAAGACATCTATACTTGGCATTCTTTACATTGATACCGATCGTCCAGACCAGCGTTATGGACAGGAAGACCTATTGCTGGCGTCTGCTGTGGGTGTCAGTGCGGGGATTGCTCTTGATAATGTATTTATGCACAAGGAAGTACTTGAAAAGCAACGCATGGATCAGGAAATTGAAACGGCATGGGCAATACAAGAAGGGTTTTTGTGTCGGGAATGGAATGTCGATGACAGTCGTTTTGCTGTTTTTGGCGATACGGTTCCTGCAAAAACTGTGGGGGGAGACTTCTATGATTTTGTACAACCTGATCCGGATACCGTATGTGTATTGATTGGCGATGTATCCGGAAAAGGGGTGCCTGCGGCATTGACTATGGCGCAGATGCTTGCTGAGTTTAGGATATTGGTAAAGGAGATTGATTCTCCGGCGTTGTTACTGAAGCAGCTTAATGACCGCCTTGTTCTTCGGAGCCGTCGGGGTATGTTTTGTACGCTGACCTATGCCCGACTTGATTTGCGGAATGGCGAATTGATGTGGGCGAACGCCGGTCATTTGCCCAGTCTTTTTATTTCTCCGGAGACGAATGCCTACAAAGGCAATGCCAGTGGTCCGCCGTTGGGGGTGGTGGAAGATGCCGAATGGAGCAACGAGGCGATTCTGCTGGATCCGGGTACTACGGTACTGTATTTCACTGACGGTATTATTGAAGCACATCCGCGCGAAGAGAATGCGGAGGAGTTTGGGTTGGCTCGCTTGTGGGGTACGCCGGAATATGGCACTCCCCCCGATCTTGTACTGAAAGATGTTAATGATGCATTGCGGAGTTATCTGAAAGATGCCGAAGCGCATGACGACTGCACCATGATATCGCTGCGCTATTTAGGCTGCAAGTATGAAGACACAGATTGAAATAAAATTTAAATCCGATCCAGTCTTACTGGAAGCGATACGCGCTTTGATAGGGTGTTATTTTCACCGTTTGGGAATGTCGCCGGAACGGGCGCAGGAAGTGGTGTTGGCAGTGGACGAAGCTTGTACCAACGCCATGCGTCATGGGTATGACCATGTCCTCACCGCAGAAATTATACTGCAGCTTAGGCGCGACGAGGCAGGAGTTGAGGTGGTAGTGTCGGATGAGGGAAGCCCCATGCCGGAATCCGTTATTCTGCGTGCCAGGGGAAAAAATAAAGAAGTAACCCCGGAAACGGTGCGTCCAGGCGGTCTGGGACTGAAGTTGATACATCACATTTTCGATGAGGTAGAAATTACCACAGGTGAAAAGCGGGGCAATCGCGTTTGTATGCGGCTGCACTTGAAATAGCACCATTTATGGATTGCCCAGTGCGGCAAGTTGTCCCGGATTTCCATATTGCGATATGGACAATCAAATATGAAACTCAAAAACTCTCATAAGAACTGGACCAAAAGTGGGGGCTTGACAATTATTATTAATCTGCATAATAAGGCTGAAT
>JAGLCZ010000116.1 GCA_023145975.1 Candidatus Hydrogenedentota bacterium
ACACGCACAAAAGTACCCCCAAAAGTATACAAGGTAAAACGAGGCGATACCCTCTCTGAGATTGCCCGCGCCCATCATGTGAAACTCTCTGATTTACGCCAATGGAATAACCTGAAGAATCGTTCTAAAATACGGATTGGACAAACACTTAAAATAGGAAGTTCCAAAGCAAGTCCTTCAAAGGAACCCCTCCAGTACCATACCGTCAAACCCGGTGAATATCCCGGCATTATCGCCCAGCTGTACAGCGTCTCCGTGAATGACCTGCTGCGCTGGAATAATCTAAACAAAAAGTCAGTCCTTCAGGTAGGTGACAAATTAGTAATTGCAGGAAAGGGTTCTGTCAAGAACACACAGACAGCGGAAACGAAACCCAAAAAAAATACGACGCTGCCATCTACAGTAAAACACAAAATAGCAAAAGGGGAAACCGCAGGGGAAATTGCCGAACGGTATGGAGTGAGCACACGGGATTTACTATCCTGTAACAAGTTGACTGCAAAATCCATATTGCGTGTAGGGAAAACTTTGACCGTGCGTAATCCGAAAAAAGGCATGGGACAGCGCGATCACAGCGGAGATACGACGCTGACACAGGCAGAGAACCGCGTTGTACACAAAGTTACAGCGGGTCAGAATCCCAGCACGATTGCCAAAAAGTATGGCGTTCGGGTTAAAGACCTGTTTACATGGAACAACTGGAAAAACAAACACGTTTTACAAATTGGCGATGAAGTATCCATTTACCGGGATTAATTTTAGGTTTCGTTACTGTGCATCTCATTATCAATGAAAGGACTTTTCAAAATGCTCTATCACGTACGCATCTGCCTTGTCTCCCTTCTTGTCGTAACCTGTTGTCTTTCCGGAGCTGCTGCGGCAACTCTTGAAGAACAGGCACTCCAGGTATTCAACCAGCATAAAGATGCTGTCGTCACCGTGGAGCTTGTTGTAGAACAAAACTTTTCGATGATGGGCATGGGCGGCGAAAGCGAAGAGATGCGTATTGAAACTACCGGTACGGTAATCGATAATACCGGACTTATTGTAGTCGCTCTGTCAGCAACAGATCCGATGAGCATGGTTACAGGGCTTATGGGAGGAATGCTTGGCGACGATATGAAGATGCAGAGCAAGATCACCGATGCGAATATCCAGACCGACGGCACACCGATTCCGGCGAAAGTTATCCTTCGGGACAAAGATAACGACCTTGCCTTTATCCGACCCATAACCGCCCCGGAACCACCCCTTCCTTTCATCGACCTTTCCAACAGCGTCCAACCCGGTTTGCTGGATCCGATTGTGGTTGTAGAGCGTCTGGGGAAAGTTGCCAGCCGCATTCACACCGTAGACCTCGTACGTATTACCGGTATTGTAGAACGTCCCCGCCTCTTTTATCTGACTGCCTCACAAGCCGTAGGCGCCCCTGCCTTCTCCAGTGACGGTTCCTGTGTTGGCATATTTGTCGTGCGCATGATGAACACTGCCGGCGGCAGTGGATTCTCCCCCCTATCCATGATCTCCGGCATGAGTGGTATGCAGGACTCCATAAGCGTTATCCTCAAGCCGGTAAGCGTGATTACTGAAGCGGCAGCACAAGCCCCTCC
>JAGLCZ010000117.1 GCA_023145975.1 Candidatus Hydrogenedentota bacterium
TGGGCATGGGAATTTGGTGATGGAAGTACATCGGATGTCCAGAATCCGGTTTACACTTATGTTACTTCCGGGCTTTATGCTGTGACACTGACCGTAGTTTCAAGCGATTCCCTGGAAAGCAGTGCGACTGTTACTAAGAGGGATTTCATAAACATACGTGAAATTCCGGATCCCCCAACCCCTGATTTTGGATATTCACCACGTCTTGCCTTGGCGGAAGAACAAGTTGATTTTGCAGCGTCCGGTTCAACTATTACCAGTGAACCGATAGAGGACTATCTATGGGATTTCGGTGATGAGAGTCCTATGCGAAAAGGACGCACCACATCACATCGCTATGCTGATCCCGGAAGATATTCGGTGACTCTCACTGTAATTACGGAATCAACAAGGGTGAGTGACCCGCCAGGTGTCTCAGTGACCCATACCGTAGCCGTTGATCGTGCACCTGTATCGGAATTTGATATTTCGCGCCGGGATGGCGATGGTTTTATTCCTGCTTCCCAGGGTTATACCTATGTAGATACTTTTGCTTTCAATACGACAGAGCAACCCGAAGATGCTCGTCCCATTCGGCGATATACTTGGGATTTTGGCGATGAAATGAGTAGTGAGCTGGCTGTTCCGACCCATGAATATGAAGCAGAGGGACGATACCGGATAAAATTGACGGTTGCATTCCGGCACAGTGCCTCTCGTTCTACGGATTCCGACCTGGAAGTATCCAGTACCAAATCTTTGCAAGTCAAGCCCTCTATTTATGACTATGTTAATACTGACGATAGCTGTTACTATCATTCTGAACCTGTTGAACAGCCGGTTATGTTTGGTGATGTACAGGTTGCAACCGCTTACCTGGTACATAATTTAACTTCGCAATGTTGGAATCCTGATGATGCAGTGGTGGATCTTACACGAAAATGGACGCATCCTGTAACCATTATTGTGCCCGAGAACAAGATTTGTGATACGGCGATGTTATTTATTGATGGCGGCAGTCGTACCTCTACCGCTCAGGTAGTAGACGAAATGTGGCAAATTGCTGTTCTTACAGGGACGACTGTGGTTCACCTGAAAAATGTACCAAGTCAGCCTATTGTATTTAAGGATGAAGTCGTATCCGCTGGGGAGCAGGATAATAATTCCGGGCAGGTCTTCCCGCTACGTGTTCGCACAGAAGATGCGATAATCGCGTATTCCTATGACAAGTATATGGATACCTATGATAGTACTGGTGGTCATCCTGATTACAGTTGGC
>JAGLCZ010000118.1 GCA_023145975.1 Candidatus Hydrogenedentota bacterium
TTGTTGATTCAGATGTTCATGCAGCACCTGACGTCTTGACACGTACTTGCTGGGCAGTCCTGCTTCGGCACGTTTGGGTTCATCCGTTTCGTCACAGAAAAGGCAATCCCATAAGTCAAAGGTTATTACATCTATGGGGCGTTTGCTCATAGTATAGTCTCCAAAGTTGTATAGTTAGAAGGAATACAGCACTCGCTATCAGATGGGAAAAAGGAGTATAGAGTTGTGCTCATATCTCTATAACGTCGGAATAATAGCATATTTCAAGGGTAAAAGTAGAGGTAATTATTTTCAGATAGGGGATTAATACGTTTTTTAATCAGGAAATCTTATGCGATATTAAATGTATATTCTTGTGAAAAAGAAGAAAGTATGTTACCATAATGCCTGTTTCGCCTAAGGTTTTAACGTAGCTATAGTATGTGGCGGAATATTATTTTGCAGGTGATATAACTCATTTTTCAGATGGTAAAGGCAGGTAAGTTTGAGTACGATTACTGTTTTGACACTTGTTCCCGATGACTGTGATAGACTCCCGAAATGTCTTGAAAGCGTGAGGTGGGCAGATGATTTGTTTTGTGTGGTAGATGCACGCGCTTCTGAGGGGACTCTCGCACTTGTACGTCAGTTTACAGATCATGCAGTGGTCCATGAATATGTTAATGCCGCTGCACAGCGCAACTGGGCATTACCGAAAATTAAAACGGAATGGACATTGGTGCTTGATGCAGACGAATGGGTTTCTGAACCCTTAGCAGCATGTATCAAGAAGACTATTGCGGAGGCGGGGAGTTCGGATGGCTACGATATTTTGCGGCATTCCTACTTTCTTGGAAAACTGATCCGGCATTGCGGCTGGCATCGTGATTATAATCTCCGCCTTTTCAGGACAGAAAAAGGACGCTATCTCGATAAGCGGGTTCACTCAAAGGTTGTGATAGACGGGAAAGTTGCTAAGATAAATGAGGTCATGTACCATGATACGTATCGTACATTTGATGAATTCTTTAACACCTTCCAACGCTTTACAACCTGGGGCGCTCAGGATGCCTTTGAGCAGGGAAAGAGGGCGGGGATGCACGATATTTTATTGCGCCCTATTCAGCGTTTCTTAAAAATGTATTTGTGGCGTTTGGGTTTTCTTGATGGTTATCATGGTGCGGTTTTGTGTGGGCTTTCTTCCTTTTCTGTATTTACGAAGTATGCCAAATTATGGCAGCTTCGCTGTGAAAAGAAGAATTCCGTGAAAAATGATTGACTGATGGCGGGGAACACTGTAATTTCTCTTACTGTTTAAGTAATAATAGGGAAGCAGGATGAGTGATCAGGGCTGATGAAATGAGGTGCCCGTATATTTTGTAAAACAGATTTGCTGTGATTTAATTTTCTGAAGCGATAGCAATATTGGATCGGATACTGTGGGAAGAGGTGATGCGTACGTGGCTGCACGATTGACAGAGTTGGAGATTATCGGAAATATCATCCGGGAGCACTATGATCTTGGCGAAGTGCAAGAGCTGCGTCAGCTAAAAAACACGCATCAGCGGCGGCATCGCAAGGTGATTGTGAAATCAGAAGCAGGAAAGTTTTTGGCAAAGACCTATAAAAACGATCCGTCGATGATGGATGCATTATATTTTCAGCATAACCTTTCGGGTCACCTTAAACATAGTGATTTGCCTGTAGCTGCTATCCAGAAAACTCGAGATGGACATACTTTTGTATGGACAGATGATTGGGCACTGGAACTCCAGGGGTTTATTGGGGGGGGGCAGATGCTTGTAACGGAAGAAACCTTACAAATATCGGGCGATGCACTGGGAAAATTTCATCAGGTATGTCAGGGATTGCCTACCCCATTGCGTGATGCACGAAAGTGGCGTTTCAGCGAGGTACCTGAGGATACTTATGCCGGTTTTTATGATTTGGCGGCGAAGGAACGGGATGACGATCGGCTGGCAGCTCATGATGATAAAATACAGGAATTTCTTGTTACCGCTCATGAAATGTTGGATATTGGAAGGCGCTATGCCTTTGAAACAGGAATTATCCATGGGGATTGGCATAGTGGGAATCTGCTCTTCCAGGATGAAAAGCTGAAGGGTATCATTGATATGGAATTTGCCGGGGACGGCTGTTATCTTGAAGATCTTTCCTATGCCGTTTCAAACCTTTGTATCAGAACAACGACAAAGGCGGCAAAGATGGAGTTCCGCACAGGAATATTGTTGAAAAACTATGAAGCGCACCGGGTTCTATCCTATGCGGAACGTGTTGCTTTGTATTATGCCGTCGGCGTGAAACATGTCACTACAGTATGCTATCAGACCCCGCAGCTCGGGGGGCGTGTTGCCGGATATACCCCCCGGCAATGGATGGCTATTCTTGATTACCAGACCCGGTGGCTCTCTTACCAGGCAGAGAAGGTTCGCTTGGAAAAATAACTATGCTTCATAGTTCCTTATTTTTCAAAAAAAATCCAAGCAAATATTCCTTCAAATCTATTCTGATCCAATTATCTCTAAGATCGAATCCCACCTAGTATTCTCCCAAAATAATGGCAGGGGAGAAGTGTTGCCTTAAACACAAAAAAATACACTATCACGCATTGACTCAAAATGATACATAATGTATTGCTTGTATCTCTCGTGGTCTATATTGGGTCTGTTTGGCGGGTAACAGTGGGAGAGGGGCTCTATTTACCAAAATAATATTGAAGCATAGGAAAATTACATATTTGCCATAAATTAAAGCAATGGTGATAATACCTGAAAAAAAAGTAGCTTGAATGTCGTTAATCCTGGATGATAATCTTTATTAGTGGGAATTAAAAGGCATTTTAAGAAATAAGATAATATAGATTGTAAGGTTACTATTTGCATTTCCTATTGATTCCTTACAGAAAACCGTACGTAACATAACGAAACGTTGCTATGTGTTTTATTTTAGCTCATGTATTATTATGGGTCTATTATGTTCTTTTTCTTCTCTTTGGCTGATCCGGGCTTTGGAAGAGACTACCTGTAGTCGCTAGAAGTATCATAAT
>JAGLCZ010000119.1 GCA_023145975.1 Candidatus Hydrogenedentota bacterium
TTCTATAACTCCCACCTATGGCGCTGTTGCATTAAAGATAAAGAATCGGCGTTGGGATGGGATTCCCTTCCTTATTCGTGCCGGTAAGGCACTCGGTGAACGTAAAACCGAAATAAGAATCATGTTCAGAGATGTACCTGCAAATATATTTACCGCCTCGCAAACGCCGCCTGAAGCCAATGAACTGGTAATACGTGTACAGCCTGACCCGAGTATTTCCCTCTCCTTTATGAATAAGATATCCGGCTTACGCATGTCATTACATAAAACACACCTGAACCTCAGCTATGCCGATGTATACGAAGAGATTCCCGATGCCTATGAGTCCCTTATTCTAGACGTAATAAAAGGGGATAAGAGTTTATTTATTCGTTCGGATGAACTTGCAGCGGCATGGAAAGTATTCAGCCCGGTTCTGAATGATCTTGAATCCTGTACGATACGCCCCCAAGATTATCCCTTTGGCAGTACTGGTCCGCAATCGGCAGGTGCTTTGCCGGCTTTGTATAATACAAATTGGCGTTAAAAAATACTACAACTCCAACTTGAATTTTTCACCCAGGTATATTTTTCGTACCATCGGATTCTCAGAAATATCGTGTGGAGAACCATCGGCGAGAACAACACCTTCATTGATGATATAGGCACGGTCGGTTATTGCCAGCGTATCACGCACATTATGGTCTGTAATCAGTACGCCTATGCCCTTAGCTCGAAGCTGTCCTACTATTTCCTGTAAATCAGCTACTGCGATGGGATCAATACCGGCAAAAGGTTCGTCCAGGAGAAATATTCGTGGTTCAATGGCAAGTGCGCGAGCAATCTCAGTACGTCGTCGCTCCCCGCCCGATAAGGTGTAGGCAGGGCTGTTTTGCAAATGGGTAATTGCAAGGTCTTCCATCAGAAGATCAATACGCTGGTTGCGTTCCTGTTTGTTCAGCGACTGGTGCTCCAAAATCACCTGTAGATTCTGACGTACAGTCAATTGCTGAAATACCGAGGGTTCCTGGGGAAGATATGCCATACCTGAACGGGCACGACGATACATAGGCATACGGGTCACATCTTTGCCCTGAAAAAGGATACGCCCTTCATCCGGTCTGAGCAAACCCACAATCATGCTGAATGTGGTTGTCTTTCCAGCTCCGTTGGGTCCCAGCAGACCGACGACTTCCCCTGCATGAAGGGATAGGCACACATCACGTACCACCACACGTTTTTTGAAGGATTTCACCAGTTTATCGGTATATAAGAGGGCGTTTTCAATAGTCGCCACGGGCATCTCCTTTATCTGCCTGCAAAAGCAAAGGGATAGGCTGCTTCAAGTAGTA
>JAGLCZ010000012.1 GCA_023145975.1 Candidatus Hydrogenedentota bacterium
GCCGCCGATGCACCTTTTGTGCCATAGACGTTAACGTGTCCAAAGGCACCATATAGATCCTCAATAACACAAAGCACCACATCCACCCCTGAGCTATGCCGCAGCTGCATAATATTCGATCTTGCATCTCCCGAATGGGTTACACTTTCATAGCCCCCTGTTGGAAGAAAAGGATACACCGCCTCCAGGGCATGAATACCATACCGTTCCCAGCTTTTTGCCATTGTTACCGTGATCAGGCGCAGCTCGCCTACTTCATCAATATTTTTTCGCAGCAGGGAAAATTCGTCGGCATAACGCATACAACTGCTGGATAGAAAATGCTTTCCGTTTTTCTTCCATTGCAGGAAGTGTCGTAAATCATTACTGTTATCCGTCAGGGGTTTATCAATAAATACCGGGAGTCCGGCATCGATAAAGACTTTTGCCCGTGCGACATGTTCCGCGCCGATGTCTGTGGGGATGATTACTGCATCTACCTGCCCGATGACGGCTTCCGGAGTTGCGACAATATGGGGAATATGTGTTGCCCGTGATACTTTCTCCGCATCTGCCGGATCGTCACACCACACATGTGTTACCTTTGCTCCTGGAATACCCAATGCCTCCGGCGATTGTGCGCCAAGGTATTGTGGAATCACGGGGTAACCGCATTCCGCCATCACTGCGGCATCATAGGTACCATTAATAATTGCACTCCAGCTGTAGGGATGTCCATTACCCGCTACCATCCCTACCATTGCCAGGCGAATATTATTTATGTCAGGAACCAGCATCAACACCTCCCTTAATCTGCTGCCACTGCTGCGATTCCATTGCCGCCAACGCCGCCAGATTTACACGCAGTGTTTGAATCCCGTCATCCAGAGAACATAGCGGTTCCATTTTTCCTTCTAACGTATCCAAAAAGAATGCTGCATTCAGAATATACCAGGTATCCCGTCCTTCCAAAGTATGGGGTTCTTCATGCCAAATACCCTCGGGCGTATCCATCCAGCGAAAGCATTCTTTATGTAATTCAAAACGTAAGGTTCCCTTTTCACAGACGAGGGTAAGGGTGGATTCATTGGGTTGCTGATAGAGGTTTAAGGTATAGCTTCCCATCACGCTGCCTTGTCGCGTCAGTACATGCACGGTATCCTCCACAGTAACGCCTTCCAGTAATTGGTGTGCGGCGTCTACTGTAATACGATCAATGGGTCCCAAAAACCATTCGCCAATATTTAGACTATGTGTCAGTGCGTCTTGTACCGCGCCTCCGCCTTTACTGCGGTCCGCGAAATAAATATCACGATAGGCGGGGCGATAGGTAGAAAAATTTTGCCCTGCCACCACATAAAATTGGAGTGGCTTCCCAAATTTCCCGGAATCTATTGCAGTCTTCATCGCGCGAAACCCGGGGTGTGCCCGATAGTTATAACTCACCGCCGCCAATAAATTTTTCTTTTTTACGGTGTGCTGTAATTCAGTAATGCCTTCCAGCGAGGTGGACAATGGTTTTTCTATCAGAAGATTCTGTCCATGTAACGCTACCTGTAAAGCAATTGAAATATGGGTATGGGCAGGTGTCGCAATCAACACGGCATCCCAGTGTGTGTCCAAAGCGCTTTTTCCAAATCTGAAAAGACTCTCCTTCTATCCCATAGCGTTTTGCTACGCTTTCGCGAAGGGTATCCTGGATTTCACAGATACCAACCACGGTGCGCATCGTCGCCAGAAAACAACGCACATGTCGTTCCCCAATCGATCCCACACCAACGATCAGTATCCTGTGTTTTTTGACTGCCATGTTCACTCCGCTTAAAGTTTTTCCCACGCACCCTGTTCTGCTGATTTATAGGCGGCATCCAGAATACGCTGTAATTCAGCCGCTTCGGGAATGGTCGGATGTGCCGCAGCAGCCCCGCCAATAGCAGCCAGAAAGTTATGCAGACAGGACACATGAGATCGAAGCCAGCCCACGTTCAGCGTAGGGGCTGGGAATCCATTGCCCGGTTCGGGATAGCGACTGACAGTTTCAATTTTTTTGAAACCCCGATTGCCGCCGATAGGTTCCGCAGCATCCCGTGTATCATA
>JAGLCZ010000120.1 GCA_023145975.1 Candidatus Hydrogenedentota bacterium
CGGAAAGCGGTAGTTTTTTGGCACACCTTGACCGGGTTGCCTCCCGTCTTGATGACTATATGGCGGATGGGGAGTGGACTGCTCGTCATGATAATGCGCCCAAGGATCTTTTGATTGCTTATCTTTCTGCAGAATTTGGTATTCAGGAATCGGTAAATATTTACTCCGGCGGCTTGGGTATTCTGGCAGGGGATCATTTAAAAGCGGCGAGTGATCTTGGGGTTCCACTTGTTGGGATGGGCTTATTATACCGGGAGGGGTACTTTCACCAATATATGAATGCAGACGGTTGGCAGCAGGAACTGTATCCCAAAAACGATTTTCATAATATGCCGATCCTGATGGTGCGGGATGACGCAGGCAATCCTCTTGAGATCGAGGTCGCCTATCCGGGACGACAAATTAAAGCCTATATATGGCGGTGTCAGGTAGGTCGTGTTTCCCTCTATCTTTTGGATTGTGATCATGAAGCAAACTCATCGGAGGATCGTTCTATTACGGGGCAGCTCTATGGTGGTGATAGAGAAACGCGAATAAAACAGGAGATTATGCTCGGTATGGGTGGCGTAATAGCGCTGAAAGCGTTAGGACTGCATCCAACGGTATACCATATTAACGAGGGACATGCAGCATTTATGACGCTGGAACGTATCAAAGACCTTATTGATCGTGACGGTGTCTCCTTTGAGAAGGCACTGGAAGTCGTTAAAGTAGGAAGCGTTTTTACAACACATACACCCGTTCCGGCAGGAAATGATATGTTTGAGCCTGCTATGATCGCAAATTATTTTAACGGATACTGTGAATCTCTTGGTATTTCCATAGATGAATTCCTTGCACTGGGTCGCCAGGATCCTCATGATACGCGGGAACCTTTCTGCATGACTGTACTTGCACTGAAGATATCCTCTGCATCAAATGGTGTCAGTAAGCTACACGGTGTTGTAGCACGTAATATGTGGTCTCGTGTATGGCCCGGCACACCAGAAGATGAATTGCCCATTACTTCCGTCACCAATGGGGTCCATATTCCCTCATGGGTTTCCCGCGATCTGGCGGCGTTGTTCGACCGTTATTTAGGTCCGGACTGGGTGGCTACTCCTCATGACCAATCGGTTTGGCAGCGCATCGATACCGTACCGGATACGGAGTTATTTCGAATTCACGGGCGGAGAAGAGAGCGTTTGGTTAATTTTGCGCGTCGTCGGCTTGTAGAGCAATTGATCAACCGCGGTTTACCGGATTCTGAGGTGCGTACTGCAGGCGAACTTCTCGATAGCGAAGTGCTTACCATTGGGTTTGCACGACGTTTTGCTACTTACAAACGCGGTACATTATTATTTAAAAACCTGAAACGGTTACGAAAAATATTATTAAATCCAGATATGCCTGTACAACTGGTTATTGCGGGTAAGGCCCATCCTCAGGACTCGCAATCCAAGGAGCTTATTCGCCAAATTATTCATTTTGCCCATGAGCCTGAACTACGCAATCACATTGTTTTCATCGAAGATTATGACATCAATGTTGCACGATATATGATACAAGGGGTGGACTGTTGGTTGAATACGCCCCGCCGTCCCATGGAGGCCAGTGGTACCAGCGGTATGAAAGCTTCCGCCAATGGCGCACTCAATATCAGCATACCGGATGGCTGGTGGTGCGAGGCAGAATATCTGGGGGAGAATGGCTGGAGTATCGGCAAAGGTGAATCCTATGATAACACGGAAGAGCAGGATCAGATTGAAAGCGAAGCTCTTTACGAAAT
>JAGLCZ010000121.1 GCA_023145975.1 Candidatus Hydrogenedentota bacterium
CTTTGTCCATCAGGTAGCGGATTTTTTGGGTGCCTTGGAAAAGAATGAACCTTGCTCCCCCACATTCCGTGATGCCGTTGCAACCCAGAAGGTGTGCGATACTGTACTGAAGAGTGCCGCAGCCTGTAATTGGGAAAATGTTTAAGGTGATAGTTAATCCCTCCAGAGTTTATTTTCTCGTAAAACAACCAAAATAGAAAGTAGCTGCTATGAAATTCTTTTTACCTGTTTTTCTGATCCTCTTATTTATAGGGGGATCCGGTGTGGCGCAAGATGTTATTTTAGACCCGGATATTGATTCCGCTGCTGCTGGCGTGCAAAATGATCCTGTGGCACAGCAGGCACTGGAAACGGAGTGTATTGCTTCTGTCTCTTCTTCAGAGACCCCCTATCCTGAGTTTTATCGGGCAATTCGTATTTTGGCGATTATTGGAAGCGATAAATGTGTTATGCCTCTTGCTGCATTACTGAATGATGCGGATAAAGCGCATTTTGCCCGGGTGGTGCTTGAGGCTATGCCTTCTGAAAAAGCAGGGAAGGCGTTGCGGGATGCGTTGCATAATACAACCGGGCAGCAGCGGTTAGGAGTTATTTCCTCTCTGACATTTAGACGGGATGTTCAGGCAGTCGATGCTTTGAAAGCACTCCTTTCAGATGCAGATAGTGAAACAGTAGCAGGCGCAGCGAATGCATTGGGATACATAGCCACTCCAGCTGCTATTGAGGCGTTGCGCTCTTTACAGGTTAGCAATGATGAGGTCATGACCTGGATTGCCGTGAAGGCATTACTTTTAGCAGCGGGGCAAGTACAGGGCACTGTAGGTGTTGGGATCTATAAAGAGTTTTTATCTTCTGAAATGCCTGATTTTATCCGAATAGGATCTTTTAACGGGCTTATTGCAGCAGACCGGAAGCAGGCATTGGAAAATATTCTTCATGCTATTCAGCAAGAGGATGAGCTATTACAGTTGACAGCAATAGCGGCACTGGCTGATCTCGATGATTCTGCTGTGATACAGCGTTTGGGTGTGCTTCTCCCTTCTCTTGAAGGCCGTTTTCAAGCACTTATAATCAATGCGTTGGCAAAACGAAGCGATTCGGCAGTGCTTCCTTTACTGCATACGGTTATAAGTACCGATAATGCAGAAGCGCGGCTTGCGGCTATGCGTGCCATTGCCGTTCACGGCAATGAATCCTCTATTAAACCACTTTGTGCGATCATAGAAAAAACTTCTGTTCGTCAGGAAAAGATGGCTGCTATAGAAACACTTCGTCGTCTTCAGGGAGATACTATTGATACTCTTCTCGTGCAGCGTATGATTTCGGCACCAGAAGAGATGCGTGTGGATTTAATGGATGTTCTGGCACAACGTAACGCTGTAGTCGCTGTTGATGCGATAATTGCGCAGATTCAATATGATTCGCTGCGTCCTGCGGCATTTCGGGCGTTGACTCATCTCATGGTTCCTGAGCGTTTGAGTGATTTACTGGAATTATTGGCTGGTCTTCAGGATGATGTCGGGCGTTTGGAAGCGGAAAATGCTGTAGTGGCCCTTTGTGAGCGTGTTCCCTACTCTGGTGGGCAGCTGCAGATAACCAAGGCGGTGTATGGCGATTTGCCTGACGGACAAGTAAAGGATGTCACCAGTGTTATCGCTAAAAATGTTGAGGGCGGAACCCTTTCTGTGCTTGTAGGAAATAGTAGTTTTGGAGATCCTGCACCGGGTATTGAGAAAAAACTTCAGGTTGAATATGTTGTAAATAGTGTTGCAGTAACAAAAATTGTAGGTGAAAATCAAAAGTTATTACTTCAGGCAGATGCCTTGCCGAAGGACTTGGTAGATATGTTGGCAACACGCTTGAAAACGGCAAACTCCAATGAAGAAAAGGTATCCTTACTGCGGGTACTCAGCCGTCTTGGGGGAACAAATTCCTATCAACTGGTACTGGGCTGCTTGAAAGACAGTGAGTCCGTAATTAGAGATGGTGCTGTGCGCTCTTTAGCAAATTGGCCTGATGTAGAAGCTGCACCACAGTTGGCATCGTTATTTGCGACGGCATCTGAAACGGCTCATCGCATGGTGACACTGCGTGGTTGTGTGCGTTTGCTGCGTCTTGGACAGATGGATCAAATGGTAACATTGGCACTATATGAAAATCTGGTGGGTTCAGCGAGAAATGCTGATGAACGGAAGGTTATTCTTTCAGGACTTGCTGATGTGAATGCACCTGAGGCGATTCCTATTGTTCTTGCCTTGATCGAAGATGATAGCGTGAAAACTGAAGCAACTATGGCGCTCAAGCGTATTGGTGATGCTACTGGTATGACGGAAGCAGAAATACAGGCAGCGAAAAAAGCAGCATTTTCTACGGATATTCCCGGTTCCCATAGTGATTTCCTCCCTATATTTGATGGGGAAACTCTAGAAGGCTGGAGTGGCGAACCTGTCTTGTGGCGGGTTGAAGACGGATGTATCATAGGGGAAACAACTGCGGAAACACTTTTGAAAACAAATACATTCCTTACTTGGGAAGGAGGT
>JAGLCZ010000122.1 GCA_023145975.1 Candidatus Hydrogenedentota bacterium
TGTAGAGGATTCACAATGGTTGATTATAAATCCGAACGAATTATTTGTAACAAATGACTTGGAAATAGAGCGTTACCCCGTACCTTGGGAATGGGATTACCATGGGGAGGGAGAGTATGGGTCATTTGTATTTGCTGTTGGTCTGTTTACTGTTTCTGACGGGCGTTCTTCTTCTGATTCCAGACATGATGAACCTGTACATTTTGCAACTGGAGAAATATTAAAATTGATTCCCGATAAGATGGATACATTTTTAAAAGAGGATGGTGATTTAGGTGGATGTACAGGTTGGGTTGCCCAGGATGGAAGCATATATTTACATGACGGAGCCGAGTTTTATCACTCGATTTGGAATCAAGCATATCCAGGTTTCTCTTTTGCCGGCATGGAGGCGCGGGAAGAGATATTTTGGGCTGCTACGAATGGTAACACAGGGATGGTACAGGATGAATTAGACAGTATTATGAAATCAGCTGTTTATCCTTCAACCGCTGATACTCAGAATCGGATGAATGATGTGCATAGAGGAACTGGTGGGATTGCAGAAATCTTTGAAAATGACAAAGCTGGTATTACTTCAATTACGTTTTTGCAACGATGGCATATAACTACAGGCGATTGGGATGGCTGTAACCCTTTACACTGCATTGGAAGGCGTATTGGAGGAGTGACTTATGCGAAAATAATTCAATATGATTATTATAATCCTATGTTTACTAGAGTAACAAAAGATGGGGTGACGTGTAATTGCCCTAATCCTGCTAAATGTTTGCATTGATTGCAAGCGACTATAAGGAGAAGTGTAAATGAATATTAAAGTGAATGCAGGGATTCTGGTTATTAGCTTTTTGGTATGTATTGCTGCCAAAGCACATAATGCCCCCATCACATCTGAGATGCTGACAGGGTTGCGCGCATTCAAAACCGTGAATGCGTCGCGGCCAATAGTTACGCTTGACGAAAACAAACAGGTGGTTGGGATAGAGGAAACAGGGGATAATGCGAGCATCGTTAATGCAATTTTTGCTTTGAAAGAAGGGTTTAATATAGCGATTTCTCGTGAGTATCACCCAGAGGTTCCGAACGATATTCGGTTTTTGTATAGTGTTACTGCAAACGAAAGGCTAGTAGACGCCTTAAACAATCTCGTTACAGCAACGGGTAATAGAATATGTTGGCGTTTGTTGGAGGGCATGCTTGTTGTCACAGAGATTGAAAATGGGAAAAGGGTGTCCGAAGTTCAGGCCTGTGACCGTGTGGTTACTGCTAATATTGACGGTGAAAGTATCTACGATGCGCTGCTGCAGCTGGAAGCCGCTTATAATGAACAACATCCGGATATTCCCCTTCTGATTAGAGCGCCATTTTATCCGGTGGTACAGAAAAGTCTTGAAATGAAAGCGGAGAATCCAGCGTTGTTTGTATTGGCTGGCTCGGATACATTACGCAACCATTTTCTGCAATTGCTTGATCAATTCAACCAATCATTTTCCGATTATTCCAGTGCGGTCTACAAAGTTAATCCAAAGCATATCGCATTGCCATGGGATGGGCCGGAATTATGGTATTTTCATGTTCGCTTTATTTTTCCTGATTTAGGGGAATGCACAAATGCAGCGGAACATTTGTGGATATTTGAGGAGGGAGATAAGCATACAGAACGGCTTGAAGCGTTATTTGACAGATTGGAACCTGGCTTGTTGTCCTGTGGACGGAATTTCCCCGGTGGTCGCAAAAGTATTGAAAAATAGCAGATAAAAGATGGTTTTGTGACGACTGTTTGAATTATATCGGTGGTAAGAGCGAATCTTTGATTGCATTATCGGCTAGAAAGCAGGTAGAGTACGGTAGCAGCGGATGTAGAATAGATTTTTTTCATTATTTACCAACACTATCTATGGACAGGGTTCATGCAGAAAAACAAAAAATATCAGGGTAGGCTTGTAGTTGTTGCCGCGCCGTCGGGTGCGGGCAAGGGCACGTTGTTGAAACATGTGCGGGAGCAACTGCCGAATATCGCTATGACGGTGTCTGCCACCACGCGCAAGCCGCGTCCCGGTGAGAGGCATGGCGTGGAATATTACTTTTATACGTCAGAGGCATTCGACCGGCTGATCGCGGAGGATGCCCTCGTGGAATGGGCTCATGTTCATGGGCAGCGGTACGGCACGCTGAAATCGGAGCTTGACCGGGTGCTGGTAGGGGATAACATTGTTATTTTTGAGCTGGATGTGCAGGGGATGCGCCGTATCCGGGCTATGTATCCGGATATGATTTCCGTATTTATTGCGCCCCCGAGTATGGAAGAGCTTAAACAGCGTCTTATCCTGCGGGGTACGAACGCTGCCGAGGACGTGGTATTACGCACGAAAAATGCCGAAAAAGAAATGGAAGCTCAACACGAGTTTGATCATATTGTGGTCAATGATGAGGTGGAGCGTGCTTCCCATGAACTTATGGTAATTATTTGCGACAGTTGATCTTATCAGGCAGATCACAAGATTTATTGCCATAAAATTCTATAAATCGTATAAGAATATGATATACTTCCGTATTACAGTGGAATACTTGAGGTGTGTATTTACGCCTTTTTATTGCGTCCAACCCATAAAATGCAACAGGAGTTCAGCGGTATGCCGACCCCATATTGTGTAGATGATTTCAAAGATAAGTTCGACAGTTTATACCGTTTGGTGATTGTCGCCTCTTCCCGTGCCAACCAGCTCTCCAAGAATGAGCCTCATGGATTTGGTGCTTCGATGCGTGCAGATAAGAGTACGATAAAAGCATTGGATGAAGTACTTGAAGGTAAATTATTGTATGATGCTGCAGAGGAAGACGGAGAGAATTACTTGGAATACGACGAGTAATTGGTTATGAGCCTGCTCTATGCGGACAAGACAATTCTCCTTGGCGTATGTGGTTCTGTCGCTGCGTTTCGTGCCTGTGACATTGCCTCCCAGTTGACGCAGCGCGGCGCAACCGTTTTAACTGCCATGACCCAATCTGCACAGCAGTTGCTGTGTCCAGCTTCTTTCGAGGCAGTGACCGGTCAGAGTGTGATTACCGGGATGTTCTCTTCTTTACAGCCTCCCGGTGTGGAGCATATTGCCGTGGCGCAGCGGGCTGATTTATTTCTGATTGCCCCGGCTACAGCCAATATCCTTGCGAAGGCCGCCCACGGCATTGCCGATGATTGGTTAAGTACAACACTGCTTGCCACCCGTGCTCCCATTATTTTTGCTCCTGCCATGAACACCGCCATGTATACGCACCCCGCTACGCAGGCGAATATTGCATTATTGAAAGATCGTGGCGCATTATTTGTGGGACCTTCCAGCGGCAATCTGGCATGTGGCGACACGGGTCTTGGGCGTTTGGCAGACCGGGACGATATCCTGGATGCTGTTGCCATTGCACTGCATAGCAGCAAAGACTTTGCGGGAAAGCGTGTTCTTATCACCAGCGGACCCAATCATGAACCCATAGATCCCGTACGTTTTATCGGTAATTATTCTTCCGGTAAGATGGGGCGTGCTTTGGCTTTTGAAGCGTTGCAGCGTGGGGCAGAGGTATGTGTCGTATCTGGTCCTTCCGAGGTAGAACTCCCTGCTGGTGCAGAGGTGATAGCGGTAACAACGGCTCAACAGATGTATGATGCCGTTATGATGCGTGTTGACTCGTATGATGTGGTTATCGCTGCTGCTGCTGTCTCAGATTTTCACGTGGAGACGGTTTCAGAGCAGAAGATCAAACGCACGGGTGATAAATTGTCGTTGACCCTTGTACCCAATGCGGATATTATTGCTGCTGTGGCAGCGCAAAAACGACCGGGGTGCAAAGTAATTGGCTTTGCCGCAGAATCGGATGATATTTTATCTAATGCCGCATCGAAGTTGCGGGATAAAAAACTTGATATGATTGTCGCTAACGTTGTTGGCGGTGAGGAAGGAGCCATTGGTGCCGACCGGGGGGATGCATGGCTGCTGTTGCCGGATCAGCAGCCGGAACCACAAGGGCGCATCGATAAGACACTTCTAGCTAAAAATATTTTTGATCGAATATGTGATTTGCCGGATTAGAAACCTAATGTCGGTGATTCTGGTCTAAACGGTGATTTTGACGATATTTACGACCCTGTTACAGGAGATAAAAAATGCGTATTTTATGTGTTGCCATTCTGGTACTGTTGTTTTCCTATTCGTTGCCTGCCGAAGAGAAGCTCTCGCTGGTAGAGCGACTTGGATTTGAGAAAGATGCCCGGGTATTGATTATAAATGCGGATGATTTTGGGATGAACCATGCCACGAACGTGGGTACAGAGCGGGCATTAAAAGCGGGGGCTGTAACTTCTGCCACCATCATGGTGCCTTGCCCCTGGTTTTTGGAAGCGGTAAAATTTGCAGAGAAAAATCCGCAGGCAAATCTCGGTGTGCATACTGTTCTTACCAGTGAATGGGGAAAATACAAGTGGGGCCCCGTGCTGGGCTGCTCTGTGGTTCCCGGCTTATGTGATGAGATGGGCTATTTTTTTGAGGATGTTTTTGTTATCTATGGCATTGGTGAAATTGAACATGCAGATATGGAAGTGCGTGCGCAGGTAAAGAAGGCGCTTGCAGCGGGTATTGATGTTACCCATATTGATTCACACATGGGTGCTATGCAATATTCTCCCGAATACTTTGAGCGTTTTATTCGCATCGCTGCCGATATTAATCTGCCGTGTCGTCTTGTGGGGAAGGATATGCTTGAAGCGCTTGGTGAGGAGAGACTTATTAATCTTGCTGCGGAATTGAATGTGCTTGGTCCCGAAGTATTGTACATGGGTGATCCGCCCAGTCTGGAAGCCACCGAAGAATGGTTCAAAGATAGAATCAGCAATATTCCGACTGGTAAAGTGAGCGAAATCTATATCCATTGTGCTGTTGATGCTCCGGAGATTTCCGCAACTACCGCTTCTGCCGGTCGCCGCGTTGCTGATACCAATTTTTTTAGCGACCCCGAAACATTGAAGTGGATTCAGGAAGAGGGTATTGAACTGATCAGCTATCGTGAACTGCGTCACCTGCAGCAGCAGGGAAAACCGATGTCCCGCGTTGAAAAATATGGGTGGGAGTAAGCTGCGCTTCAGATTCGTTTGACAGGGTGTCTTTAGAACAGTTGGCTGCTGCCCCGTCGCAGGAGAAGATAGAGGAAGAAGGGACCGCCGATTAAGGCGGTGATGACACCTACAGGAATTTCCGCCGGGGCGAAAGCGGTACGCGAGATAACATCGCAAAGGGTGAGGAACGCACCGCCGAAGAGTAATGTGGCGGGATAGAGGTGACGGTGATCGGAGCCGACGAGAAGGCGGCAGATGTGGGGGATCATCATGCCGACGAACCCAATAGGTCCGCATACAGAGACAATACCGCCTACCATGAGGGAGACTGCGAAGAATAGGCGTCGTTTCACGCGGGGTACATCCAGTCCGCGGCTCATGGCAATATCTTCACCGAGGATAAGCAGATTTAATTCATTGCGCAGCATGAACAGGATTACGGCTCCTGTTACCACTATGGGAAACAGGTTAAGGGGCGCATCGTAGCCGACCATGCCGAGTCCGCCCATAAGCCAGCGCACCAGACGAAAAGAGTCGTGCAGGCTTGCGCTATACTGCAGGGCGAGGATCATGCTGGACAGAAAGAAACTGAGTGCTACCCCGGCGAGCAGCAAGGTGGGGGTGGTGAATCCGCCACGGATACGGGTGAGTCCATAGACCAATAGGATAACGCCGCATGCGCCGGCGAAAGCACTCAGGGAGCTGCCGGATATACCGAGCAGTGCAAAGGAAAGTCCCAGTCGCATATACAGTGCCGCTCCAAAGGCTGCTCCACCGGATACGCCCAGAGTAAAGGGGGTAGCGAGGGGATTACGAAACAGTGCCTGAAATGCCATACCACTGAGAGCAAGACCGCTTCCAGCGAGGAACGCCGCAAGTACACGGGGCACTCGGATACGCCAGAATACGACCGCTTCGGCACTGTCCGATGCAGGCTGTAGTAGATCCGAAGGAGAAATAGCGGTCATACCTACGAAGGGTGCGCCTAACACTATCACGGCAGCGAGAGCAGCAAATCCGATTATGATTGGGCGTGTTTTCATGGCTGCGCCCTTTCTGGAAATACATACACTGCATCAGAGTGGGGATCACGCAGGAATTGAAACGGGGTTTCATAGATGGTTTCAAGTCGGTTGTCGCATAATAGTTCTTCCGGCTTCCCAAGAAATGCGACTTCCCCGTTTTTCAGAGCCATGACCGTGTCGAAAGCCATGACACCCTGATTCAGGTCGTGTGTGACCGCAATGATGGTAACGCCTGTGTCGCGGCGAAGCTTTTCAATGAGTGTGAGTACTTCGACTTGATGACGATAGTCCAGGAAGGCGGTTGCTTCGTCCAGCAGCATGATTCGCGGTTGCTGTGTGAGTGCAGCGGCAATGAATACTTTTTGTCGCTCACCACCGCTTAGGGTGTGCATTTGTCGTTGTGCAAAGGGAAGAACTTCTGTTTGTTCCATCGCTTTTTTGCTAATGTCCCGGTCGGTATCTGTGAAGTGAGAAAAAGGTTCCAGATAGGTATATCGTGCCATAAGCACGAACTCTTCCACCGTGTATGGTACATGTCCTGTGCCGGTTTGGGGAACGTAACCGAGAAGTCGCGCCAATTCACGACGGGTATGTGCTGCCAGCGGGGTGCCAAAGAGCGTGAGATTACCGCTATCGACAGGTAACAAGCGCAGCAGGCATTTTAGCAGGGTTGATTTTCCCGCGCCGTTTGGACCGATGACCGCCAGAGAAGTGCCTTCAGCCAGGGAGAAGGATACGTCCTGCAGTATTGCTTTGCCGTCAATGACAAGGGAAAGGTTTTCGACATTATAGGCGACAGCAGTCATTATAAGGTTTCATCCTGCCGGGGGCGCAGGCAGCGTTCCAGTGCTTCCAGGGTAAGAACGACGCGTGGTCCCGGTATAGTAAGGTAATTTCCAAACAAAATATGAATCCGTTTTTTCTGTGCTGCTCGCAGGTTTGGTAATTCTTCCCATGCGGCTAACGCGGTTTGTTCGAGTTTTTCATCATAATCCTGATTCGCAGCAAGTTCAATGATTATATCAGGGTCAAGACGCAGGATACCTTCTGCAGAAAGGGAGGGATATTCGAGTAGTTTTCCAGGCGCAATATTATCGCCTCCGAGCAGCGTGATTAGTTCGTCCAGAAAAGTGCCTTGTCCGACAGCATACACTTCGTTTAATGTACCGGATCGGATATCACGCCCTGTGGTTACCAATATTCGGGGACGGATTCTGTCTGTAATGTTTTGTGTTATCCGGTCAAGGGAATTTTCTAATGTATCGGAGAGTAAACTTGCTTCCTGCTGACAATTACACAGTGCGCCGATATACTGATAACTTTCAAGGATATCACGCAGCGAATCCTGGGCTATAGTAAATGTTTTGACTCCGAGCCGCTGCAAATCCTGTGCAAGTGCCCCTTGATAGGGAGTGACCAGTACCATATCCGGATGCAGTGCGACGATTGCTTCGTAGTTAGGATCCAGAAAGCCGCCGATATTGGGACATTTTTCTGCTTCGGGAGGATAGGTGCAGAAACGGGTAACACCAACAACCTGATTACCCAGACCAAGGGCGAATACCGTTTCCGTAAGTCCGGGTGACAGGCAGATAATACGGGAACATTTCCCCCCGGGGGAGAGTGATGACGGATCATTTTCGTTGAACATATCCAGCCCCTGCCGGATTGTAAAAGAACCGGCAAACGCTGCGGCCACAATAACTATGGCGATGAGTTTGCGCATGATCTGGTTTTCCAACGGTTGCAAACAACGTTCAGGCAGAGACAAGACAAACAGAAGATAAAGGCGGATACATCGAAAGTTCTATGCGTCCTGTTCCATTTATCTCATCTTATACCTGTACATCAGAGGTAGCGCCCAGACGGTGGGCATTACGTTTCAGGAAGGGGTCTACTTCCTCAGCAATAAAGTCTTCAACTTGTTGGGGAGCGCGTCCTACAAACTGGCGGACATCGAGCAGACTCTCAATTTCTTTCTGAGACATCCCTATCAGCGGATCCGCAGCGAGTCTTTCGAGCAGGTCATTGTCGGCACCTTCTTCTTTGACACGTTTTCCGGCTTCCTGGGCATGGGCGCGGATAATTTCATGCAATTCCTGTCGGTCACCGCCTCGCTGTACACATGCCATCATGATGTTTTCAGATGCCATGAAGGGGAGTTCTTCCCACAAATGTTTTTCAATAACTTTGGGATACACCCGGGGATGTTCCATTACGTTCAGGTATAAATTCAATATGCCGTCTGCAGCAAGGAACGCCTCTGGTACACTTAGGCGGCGTATGGCAGAATCGTCCAGAGTACGTTCAAACCACTGGGTTGCACTTGTGAAAGAACCATGCAGCGGTGCAATCATTAAGAAGCGGCTTAACGCGCAGATACGTTCACAACGCATGGGATTACGTTTGTAGGGCATGGCGGAACTGCCTACCTGTGATTTCTCAAAAGGCTCTTCTATTTCTTTACGGTTTTGCAGCAGGCGCATGTCGGAACCGAATTTATGTGCTGATTCACCAATGCCTGCCAGTATGTTCAGGAATTGCGTATCGATCTTGCGGGTATAGGTCTGACCAGTGATAATAAAGGAAGCATCAAATCCAAGTTTCGCTGCCACCAGCCGATCCAGTTCGCGTACCTTGTCTTCATTCCCGTTGAACAAAGCGAGGAAGGATGCCTGTGTTCCTGTAGTGCCTTTTACGCCGCGGCACCGGAGTGATGTCAGTGCATGTTCCAGCTGCAGTCCATCCAGCAGCAATTCCTGTGTCCAGAGGCAGGCACGCTTACCGACCGTTACTAACTGAGCCGGTTGATAGTGGGTGAATCCGAGGGTGGCGAGTTCTTTGTACTCCAGGGAGAAGGCTTTCAGGCGACTTACTGTTGCCGCTATTTTATCCAGTATCAGTTCCAAAGCTTCACGCATGAGGATCAGGTCGGTATTGTCCCCTACATAGCAGCTGGTTGCCCCCAGGTGAATGATACCGCGTGCTTCCGGTGCGGCATCGCCATACGCGTGTATGTGCGCCATTACATCGTGGCGTGTCTCTTTTTCGTAGACAGCGGCTTTTTCAAAATCGATGTCTTCAATATGAGCACGCAGGGCAGTAAGTTGTGCATCTGTGACATCCAGCCCAAGTTCCTGTTCTGCTTCGGCCAATGCTACCCAGCATCTACGCCAGGTAGAAAATTTCTTTTGCGCACTCCATAATGCTTTCATCGGGGTTGTCGCAAATCGTTCCACCAACGGCGATACATATACATCGGTCATAGTATATTCTTTCCTAAATTACGTCCCGTTCGATTCAATATCTAAATTCTTACGGTTTGATTCCAGTGCGGCTGTGTCCGTAACCCGGAAAATATTTTCAAGGGATACTGTTTATACTTCGGCGTCTTTCGCTGTGAGATTAAAACTGTAGTCTTCGGCCATGGCGGCTACTGCCGTCACGGGATTCTCCCGTTCTGCAAACACATCTTTACCCAGAATAAAATCACAGGCTTCTTCTGCAGACTGCACGGGGAATTCGACACATCGTGCTCCACACACGGTGTTTTCCTCATAGGTGGCAACATAGTAGACGCGTCCGAATTCCAGGGAGATACGTTCCACCTGCAGACCGTCATGGCGTACCACACCCAGCCAGCCGGCACCGGTATCTTTATCTACCACCGCACTGATACGCGGCGTATTATAGGCATCTTTTTCGTAGTCCAGCATAAGTGAGGATAAAACTACAGCGTCCCGAATCGGCATCCCATTTTCTATTTTCTCAGCAATAACGTCGGTCTGACTACCGTTGGTAACTACTGCCACATCCCCGTCGCGTACGATTCTGACGCAGTTGTAGGCGATATAAGGATTTTTCATTACATCGCTTTCATGACCGGGTTTGGGCACGATACTCACCTTGTCTTTACCCACCACTGCGGATCGGTTGGGGAAGGAACGACTTGAAACCCGATATGCGGCGCATAAGCGCCCGTCAACAGTACGAGCCACACTAACGATTCTGCCTACATACATTTTGATACCCTTTTTATCTTTACACGGGGGTTATATTATAGTGAGTTTACCATTGCAAGTATATGCTGCCAACCTGCTTTTCCAGGAGATGCTCCCAGGGTTGCTACGGTTTCTGCACCAATTAAGGCAGCCAGCGTACCGCTTGTTTTCAGGGACATTCCCTGCAGGTGACCATACAGGAATCCTGCGGCCCAGCAGTCACCGGCACCTGTGCTGTCCACAACATTTTCAACCTTGTTTGCCCCAACAAATATACGTTCTTTTCCCGACTGTAACCAGGCACCATCGGCACCAAGTTTTACTGCTGCAGTAGTGCATAACTCGCCAAAGGCGTTCAAGGCTGTTTCCGGGGAACTGCTGTCGCAAAAAGCGTGCGCTTCATCTTCATTGGCAAAAACGATATCCACATAGTCACGGAGCCAGT
>JAGLCZ010000123.1 GCA_023145975.1 Candidatus Hydrogenedentota bacterium
CAGTTTCAATCTTCGAAATCTGGAAAACCCTTGGAATATAATATATACTCATCTTGTCGTTTGGTATCCTGCTGGACGGTGGTTAACAGAATAAGCGGTCTGATATAATTGCGTCTGTTGTCCGACTTTGGGGTTCCCCTCATTTTGCTTAGAGGAGTATCAAGTGGATACGTCAAAAAAACTTATTATCGGCATTGCTCTTGTTGTCGTAGTACTTGCTTTGCCGTTCCTTGGGCAATTTGGGAACAGGCCTACAGCATCGGCTCCAGCACCGGTTCGGAGAAAGACTGTTCCGCCGCCCATAGCCCGGCAAAGAGCGCCTGTCGTTCGTGCACCTGTTCATATTCCTCCATCGGCTCCCGTTGGTGTTATCGAAAACGCCTATCGGAACCGTACCCGTAATCTTCCCGTTACGGGAACGGGTACTGTGTCGCGGATTCTTTCGGACGATAACAAAGGTTCCCGGCACCAGCGATTCATTGTGCGCTTGTCTTCCGGGCATACAATACTTATTGCTCACAACATAGATATTGCCCCTAGAGTCAACAGTATTCGCGAGGGCGGCCGGATAATCTTTTCAGGCGTATACGAGTGGAATGACAAGGGAGGGGTTGTCCACTGGACTCATCACGATTCGTCCAGACGTCACACTGGCGGCTATCTGCAGTACAGCGGCAGCACGTACCAGTAAATATATGCTTGGCTCTTGTGACAAAACCTGCTGCGACAGCACAAGAGCAGTTAGTGTTGCTGCACTTTAAGTTTTCAAATGTTGGAGAGTAGGTTCTGTGGAACAGGCATGGTGGTGCAGGCCAAAGGCGGAGCATGAAAGATAGAGTTTGCACGTTAATCACGGATATGATTGACCCAATATTCTTGCTATTGTCCCGTCTTTTCCCTTGCCTTGTTAATTTCCAACAGTGCTTTCATTACCTCTGTGTTTGCACCCTCGTCTTTTTCGGAGTTTTGTTGATAGAGTTTTATGATTTGTTTGTAAATCTTTTCCGCCTTATTATATTTTTTCTGTATTACGAGGTCGTCTGCTAGATTTCGAAGATATCCGATAAGTTGCGGCAGCGTATTTCTGCGACATTCTATATAAAGCTCATGAAAGTAGAATGCCTCATCCCATTTATTCATTCCTTCATAACAGGATTTAATACTGGATAAACAATAAGCAACCTCGTCACTGTTTTTCCCATATTTCCCCTCGTATATTTTCATGAGACGTTTATTTACTAAAACGGCATCTTCAAAACGGGCAGTTTCACAATAAAATCTTTTTAATCTGCTAAGGCAGTCAATCAAATCTTCTTCATCACTCTTGAGGTGTGTTTCCACAATGCCGAGGAGTTCTTCAAAACAATCAATGACTGCCCTGTAGTCTTGTAAACGCTCGTATGTAAAAGAAAGTTCTGTAAAAGATTTTCTGAAAAGCGAGACAGGTGTTTCCTGTATTGATTTTTTCAACACTGCAATTCCTTCTTTCTGCCAGAACAGTGCTTTTTCATAGTTATTTGCAAACCAGTAATTTTTTCCAAGATTAACTTTAAGTAAAGCGGCTGTCTGCGGCAAAAGAGGTTGCGTATTTTCAGAATTGATACCGCACAACAAGGCTTTTAACGGGAAACCCTGTAGCGAGGAGCTATTTGATTCAACACGTGCCTTTATCTCTTTGTACAGGTTTGGATGCAGTTTCTTGAGGACGGGGGTCAGCAGCTTAAATTTATCGAGAGCGGCTTGTATATTTCCAAAATTTATCAGTTGCTTCCTCATTTTCATTCCCTCATAAAAGCCTTTGCTGCTATTGCTTTCTTCTACCATATCAATGGCTTCTAAAAGAGTAAGCAGTGCGTTTTCATAGTTTGGTTTTCGCATGTACCGGCATGCTTTTTCCATCAGGTATTTTGATGTTTTAAGCGTTTCACGTATGGTTTGGCTCTGTTGTGATATCGATTCTGTTTTATTACTCATAATATCTACCTTTCATCGATTATGCGGCAAATTCTTTGTTGTTCACCTTCCGCCTCTTCATAGTGAGGCAGATCAAAAGTATTCCGGGCATGCTCCTCAGAAAACACATAGTTTTTGGGGTTATTCCGGTAGTTATTATTATCCCATCTTTTCCATTCACCGCCGTATTGTCTTGCCCGGTTTGCCAGGCTGTTCAGGGGGTTATAACAGCCATCTTCATCCCAGTAGCTGTCCATAATGTTCCGGCATAATTTTTGGATTCTTGAAAAATAGGTGTAGCAGGCTTCTGCATTGTCCCTGCATCCTTGTTTATCTAAATGCCAGGTGAGGCTGCCCCATGACTTACCATTTTTCAACGCCCAGCATTGAACGAAAGGGTCATTGGGCGGGAGAAACTGCGGTAGGGCAACACGCGCCCATTGCAGATCTGCTGCAGTAGCGAAACGAATTTCCGGGGGTGTTTCCGGATCATGACCTTCACAGGACCACCATACTTCAAGACGGAGTAAGGGTAATACTTTCGTTAGCAATGCTACCCCGGGATCAAGCCAGATTACAGGTACACGTCGTCCGAAATCTCGATTTTCCACCCTACTTTTAATAAAGTCGCTGTTGCCTATCCTTCCTGTATATTTGAATGTGTTAGAAAGCAGGCTTCGTAATATCTTTTTGTCCTTTGTAGGTGTTATTCTGCAGAAAATATCTAAAGGAGTGCCATCCGGGGTGCATTCATGTGAGTCGACTGTTTCTATCGGGAGAAATTTTTGCAGTAACGATATGTCTTCCAGGTGGCTGCCTTGATCAAGACACAGCGTGCCTTCATGGGTTGTAGTCAGAAACCCCCGCCATAATAGAATTTTCCGGGTCATTCCGATGGCGGTAGTTTCATTTTCCAGTATTCGTTCCAGAAGCTCTTCGTTTCTCCAGCGTATCATTTTGTCTTCCATGGTCATTGTTTACGTCTCCTGTTTTGTTTTAACCGGCAGGTTGCTATTTGAAACTATAGATAAGGCGGCATTCTTGCCATCGTAGCAGCGATAGATGAGAGCGGGTATTTCTTTCCTCTATGGGTAATGGCACCATGTATCTTGGTCTTTGTATCCAGGAATCGAGCCATCAAATCTTGTGTAGGGAGAGAAAAATCACCATCTGTAAGAATGACAATATGTGCGGGGCATTTTTGGGAAGAAGTATTTATTACATGTTCCAGTATGGGGCTGATACTCGTCCCCCCGCCACAGAATACTTTTTTTCTTATGTTCTTCTCGCGAAGAGCTGTTACACGAATATTAAAGGTAAAAATACGACAGAAGCCGGTTTCTTCAAGCGGTTGCAGTGCTGCTGTTATCCAGGGAAGTTCCTGCAGCATGGAACCACTCACATCAAGGTATACATGAGTAATTCCTGCACGTTCCCAATCGGTGGATACCGTCGATATGTAGGTGGTATATAGTAACTGTGGCGTCTTCAACAGCATTTCCTTTGCATAGATACTGCGGTCATATGGATTAGGTATTACAGATACGGCACTTTGTAGATTTGTTGCTGCGTGAGGGCATTGACCCTGTCCTTTTTTATCGTATACTTTAGATTTTATGAAAACTTTTTTTAATGCCGTCAGAAACTTTTTACGTGGCTGCTGCGGTAGGATACAAGTGGTCTTTTGCGAGCCGCTCGTGCTATACCCTGTGTGACTGGTATTACCAGATGTTTTTTCATATTCTTTTGCATTATCTTCTAATTCATTTGCTGCCATCTTAAGAAGTATCCGGGAACTTTCGAAGGCATCTGGATATTGTTCCTCATTTTCTTTGTCATTGTGATTGCCGAGAAGTACGGGTATTATTTCTGTTGATACTAGTCGAAGCAGGTCAAGTATTTCCTGGTAACTTACGTCGGCCTTATACGAATAAAGTTTATCGCGAAGGCGAATTATCTTGCCGGCATATTCATGCCCCACCTGATGGATAAGACGTGTTCGTTCAAGTTCAATTTTTTCACTTTTTCCTTCCATCACATCCCATTCCAAAGGTGGACATAATAGAATTTCAGGGAATAACGGATATTTGTAAAGTTTTCGGAAGAACCGTATATAACCGGGAGAATTCCATGTTTGGCATAAGCGTGCGTTGATTATTGAGTCAAAGGCAATATTATGAGCGATAGAGGCGTTCCTGAAAAGACGGGTATGCCCGTATATAATATGGTGTAATTCATGTAGTATCAGCATAAGTAAATCCTGGTTATTTTGACAGTAGTCATTTATGAAATCCCTATTAAACAGTAGTTGCGGTGTAGTGTTACAGGTAACTGACACTGTATTCACCCAGGTTGACCAGGATATGTTGGAAATCCTCAATAACATTTCTAAATATATACTTCCCGAAGGTATTACCCCCAGTATTTTTTCCTTGAGATGCTTTATAGATGCGGCATTTTTTTTGTAAAGTATTTTCTCTTGTTTTGCCTGATATACGTTGTTCATAATGTGTTGCTGCTTTCCTGAAAGAAGCAGTCTTCCGGAATTCGGGAATCATTGCAGATAAAGCTGGTATTGAGAAAATGGTTTAATTTGTAATTTGGCGGTTGCGCAGCGCGGTAGAAAGAGCCTGTTGTACGGGCTATTACAGCTACAGTCATGCTAAAGTCAATACACAGTGATGCCTTTGCACAAAATTCCGGGGGGGGCGGCACGTCAAAAACCGGGAAATGAAAAATATACCCGGGCAGTTGATTTTTAGCAATTGAGTCAGCCTGTTCCTGAGTGATAGGGCGGTTATAAATTTTTAACGCCGTCCATACATCAGCGGAATCATCGCCTTGCATTTTTTTCTGCAGATCCTGTTGAAGATAAATAGCCATTTCTTTTCTGCCTCTGTTGGCAAGAGAGGGAGAGAAAATTTTTGAACGGTTGTGAACCAATAATTTAACCAGGTTAAATTCCACCATCGGATAGGCCGATCGGTATCGAAATTTCATGTCCTGAGTTCTATAGTCATTCTTTTTCGTCATGTGGAAAACCTCCGTGTTTATTTTTAATATATGCCCGATTATCTTAGACGGCATGTTTTTTATGCGATTGCTTTATAGATTTTTCTATACATTTTCCGGAAATATATCCTTGTATTTACGCATTCTGTGGCACTATGATTTTTTTTGTATACCCATTGTTCCAGATTTTTTTCGTAAATATTTAACATTCGCCCTTCTTTACTACAATCCGGGCGGACAGGCTTATTCAGTTCGTTTATTTCATCGCGATCTTTATTTTTGACAGCGATTATTTCTGAAGATGGGGTGAGTATTTTGCTAAGAATATCCGACATGGCGTCAAGTGCTTCGATGGGTGCTGTGAGATGTTGCTGTGTTGCCACATAAAAAGCCAGTGTTCGTGCTCCCTGTTCTAGTATAGAGGTGCTATCGCAGATGAAATCAATGATCGTGGCACTGAGTGTCTTTTGTGAGGTACTTTTTGCACGGCGCATAGCAGTAAGGAGTCGTTCCATTGGACAGGAAATGAGCAGCAAGTCCTGATCTTTGGAGTTTTCGAAATTATTTTCTGCAAGCGCCCATGCCTGCATATGGGCTGCATCTAACTGGAAGGAGTCCAGGGCTGCATCCTCGGCTCGCTGTGGAATACTATTTATGAGCGTTCTTCTGGCAACATCAAACCAACTGGGTTCGATTGGACTGCTGCATAGAATTTGCAGCGTTTCCATTGCCGCTCTTACTGCAAGTATATTCGCGTATAACATGGTAATACGTCGTGTAGACAGGCGTATACCCGCATGAGCCAGTTTATCACCCAGTATGAGCAGGTAATTTTTTATTAGTGCATTTTCTTGATTCTGAAGGCGGTTCAGACGGTTCTGGCAGAGGTCGATCATTTCTTCTATAGGATGAGGGAAGAGAGGTTCACCATCAGGAACCCCGGCTAGTACGGCCATTTTATCCTTCCGGCTTAGATCTTTCCACGCTGGTATTTCGACAATGAATCCAAAACGGTCGGCGAGGGCCTTATCCAGTTGTTGAGCACCCAAATACACTTCATCTTCTTTTTCCTCCGACGATACAGGATTCATCGCTGCCCAGCGGAAATGCAGCTTATCCAGATTTATCCCCTGTACCCGTTTTTCGTGGATAATCGGGAATATCTTATTTTGCAGTTCTGGCTTGCTGCGATTGATTTCGTCTACGAACACCACTTCTGCTTCCCAGATAGAAGTAGGCGTTGCTATATACTCCAGGCTCTTTTTGTCTTCACTCGGGATGGGAATACCGACGAGGTCATCGTAGTTAATAAGACTGGCGTTATAGAATCGGTATTCTAGGTTCAGGGCAACTGCTAGGCGTTCCAGCAAATAACTTTTGGCGCAGCCATGAGGACCTATCAGCAGTAACGGGGTTTTCGAAACGATTGCTGCTAGAAGTATCGCTTCGAGTTTTTCCCACCCGTATACCCCCAGAGGTTTTGTAAGAAAAGTGCCTTTACCATAGTTTAATTTGTTAGAATTTTTTGGGTTCCTCGGTAGTTCCTGTAATCTTGCTGTAGCTCTCGGCATCTTTTGTTCTCCAATCCATTGTTTTTCTGAAAGTAAATCCAAGTTTTTTGGAATCTTGGTATCGCAATTACAATCAGGATGCAGATCTGATCGGAGTATGGTGTATTGAGGAACAAAAAAAATTGCCCCTCAGGTAATACACCATGAGGGGCAGAGAAAAATATAGCTATCTCTCACAGACATGGGTCCCGGATATTCCGGGGTGGCAGAGGCACCCGCCTTGCGGCTGGTTGCCTGAACAGTCATAGGGCCATTTCCCTCGTGTTCATCTGCATACCTGAGTATAGAGCGGATTCAAATTTCTATTGGTATTATACAATAAAAATGGATAGAATGCAAATGTTTTTT
>JAGLCZ010000124.1 GCA_023145975.1 Candidatus Hydrogenedentota bacterium
ATGTTAGCTGCCAATTCCCAATTGATTGTGGTCACAGAATCAGGACGTATCTACTGTTTTGGAGATAAGGACGTAGCGGTACAAGAGCATCTTTTTAATGCGACTTCCTTACCAGAGCCGACAACAGAACAACGTAAGCAGGTGACCTCAATCCTACATGATACGGATACAACAGAAGGGTATGCTCAGCTTTGGGGATTGGGTGATGCAGGTTTGTTATACGCCCTTCTTGAAACTTCGAATCTTCATATTCTAGCGATAGATCCGGATGGGAAAAAAGTTGCTGAAGTGCGGCGGGTACTTGCTGATGCCGGGCTGTATGGGCAGCGTGTTTCTGTGATGACCGGAACGGCAGCAATGATGGAACTCCCCCCCTATATTGCTTCTCTCATTGTTGTTGGTGATATCGATGCTGCGGGCATATCCCATGAAGGGGCGTTCGCAAAGAAACTCTTTCATTGTTTGCGTCCCTATGGTGGTTCTGCCTGTCTTCCGCTTGCAGAAACGGTACATGCGCGTTTTTCGGAATTGGTGAAACGCGCCAATCTGAGTAATGCGTCCATTGAACGTGTTGACAATATAACGATTTTGAGTAAGAAAGGCGCGTTACCGGGTGCTGGACAGTGGACGCATGAACATGCTTCTTCAGCGAATACTGTGATGTCTGATGATGACTTGGTGAAGATGCCCTTGGGCGTTCTATGGTTTGGTGGTCCCACAAACGAGAATGTGCTGCCGCGACATGGATATGGTCCTGTACCACAAGTTTGCAGCGGGCGTTTGTTTATTCTTGGGGTGAACGGTATTAGCGCACGTGATGTTTATACCGGGCGCACGTTATGGCATAAAGAATTCCCGGGGATTGGCGAACCCTACCAGACGCTTCCCGGCAGGCCCGGAAAATACCTGGCGCATCAACCTGGCGCTGCTTTTTATGGAAGCCGGTATGTCTCCGCAGCAGACGGTGAGTACATTGCTTATAACGATACTATTCTTCATCTGGATCCTGCTACGGGTGCCCAATTGGCAATGTATACACTTGACGCTTCTGAGTTAGGACTTGCAGACGCGGGAATTGCAGAGTTGTCCTGGGGCTATATTGGACTCTGGGAGGATATGCTGATTCTTGGTGCTGGACCGCAAATTTTTGATGAGCAACCGCCAGGTGCACGAGAGAGTTTTAATGCGATATCGAGTCAATGCCTTGTGGTTATGGATCGTTACACAGGTGAAATACGTTGGCACAAACGTGCAAAGCATGGTTTTCGTCATAATGCCATTGTTACAGAGAATGAAACAGTATTTGCTATTGATGGTTTGTCGGAGGGCGTACTGGAGTTGATGGAGCGACGCGGGATCACAATGGATAAAAGTGCTGCAGCACTTTATGCTTTCGATGCCCGTAGCGGTGCAGTCAAATGGCAGCAGAATGAAGATGTGTTTGGTACCTGGCTGGGCTATTCAAAAGAGCATGATTTACTTGTGCAGGCAGGACGTGGTCAGCGGGGTGGAAAGCATGGGTTACCTGATGAGCCGAATGACCGCATAAAAGTCCATCGTGGTGTGGATGGTTCCCTTGTGTGGACGCATAACGATTCCTATCAGGGTCCTCTTGCACTGCATAGCGATCGTATCATACCGACCTGTCCCAGTCGGGGCGTGTCTTCGCCTGCATTGGATATTCTGACCGGTAAAGCCATGATGCGCAAACATCCGATTACCGGTAAAGATATTACCTGGCGTTTCAAACGTACATACGGTTGCGGAACAGGTATTACTTCAAAGCATTTGTTGACATTCCGGTCGGGTGCGGCAGGATTCTATGACTTGTGTAATGATGGCGGTACGGGAAATTTTGGTGGATTTCGTGCCAGCTGTACCAATAATCTGGTTGTAGCGGATGGTGTATTGAATGCGCCTGACTATACGCGAACCTGTCAATGTTCCTATCAGAATCGTACCTCGCTGGCAATGGTGCCTACTCCGGAAGTGGAAGAATGGACCTATAATGCCATTCCTGCCAGCCGCGCTCTTGTACAGCAGGTGGGTCTTAATCT
>JAGLCZ010000125.1 GCA_023145975.1 Candidatus Hydrogenedentota bacterium
TTCCAGTCCATCAGTGATTCGATGGCATTGGGTGCAAAAACGGGGATTCCTGTCGCATCCTGTACCTGACAGCGTTCACTATAGGAATCATCAATAAAGATAGCATTTTTGTAATGTATATGGCTCGCTTTGCATTCCCCGGTTCGTAAGGGGCTGACAAAATCGAGTAATTGGGCAAGCCCGTGTTTTGCAAGGGTTTCTTCCAAATCGGATTTGTGACGGGTGAGTAGATGCAGCTGTTTACCTTCATTACGGCACTGGTGTATAAAAGCCACAGTCATGACGTTTACCTTGTCCCCGTTTAGTATGGTGTCATCCAGATCAATATAAACATGCGCATATTCCAGATCCGAATGAAAGCGGTTTTTAAGGGCACGGTCCATTTCCAGATTCATTTGAAGGGGGCGTATTTTCAGATCCAGTCCAACTTGATCATACACGCTGAGCAGGGGAATATTTACCCCCAGATTGCGATATAATCCCATGCCGCCGCTGATACGCGGGGCAATTTCCAGCAAGGTCAAGATGCCTTTGTTATTGCGTTTTACCTGAAAGAACCAGGCGCCTCGAAATTCAAGGGTTTCGTTGATGGTTTGGGCGTATTGGGTAAATTCACGATCCAGTGGGACGGTACGTGTGTGTACGCTGATGCCGTTGACCGTGCGGACCCGTTCCCGTGGGCCGATAAAACGCAATGCACCATGTCGGTCTGTAAAGCAGTCTACAGTATATTCCGTTCCGGGAAGATACTCCATGATGATGAGCGTCGGTTCTTCTTCCTGTGCCGCTGCCAGCGCCTGTAGCGAATTTACCTTTCGTGCTCCTTGAGAGCCTTGCCCTGCATCCGGCTTGACAAATAAGGGAAACGGTAATTCATGGGCGTCGGGAGCATACAGTTTCGGGCTTGGGATCAGGGTACTGAATTTGGCGTAGGTAGCAGATTTACTGCGGCACAAGGTGCAGGTTTCAAGAGGGGAACCGATAACGGTGCATCCCAGCTCTGATTCATGGCGGCACAGGGCGGTAACGGCATCGTCATGGGCCGGAAACAGGAAGTCCACATTATGTTGTTTCACAAGTGTATTCATGCGGGATACAAAATCGGGGTCATCCACATAGGGAAGATTATCAATGTAGCGGCTAAACACATGGACACCATGATTCGAGGTCTTGCTGCTGGCACCGATAAGTGTCACGTGGGTGGACTGACACATGGAACGGTGTATTTCCAGTCCAATCTCCGTTCCACAGGGAAATATGAGGACTACCGCTTTCGAGGGAGCGTTTTCTGTCATACCCTGTTATCCTTATGTTTTTGCTGTGACACCGTTAGCGAATATTGCGCATAATACCCACGGTATTGCTTTCCCACAATGCTACGGCAATGTCCGGGCGTTGATCCGTATCAAAATCGGCAACCCATAGGGCGCGTGGTCTGCTGTCAGTGAAAGTATAGCTTTCCCGTCGAAAATGTTGGGGCAATTTATTATCTTTAGATTCGTTGAATAAAACGGTGATTTTTCGGGAGGCGTAACAGGCAGCGACAATATCCAGTCGTCCATTGTTATTCATATCGGCAACGATGATGTCCCGTATTTCATGTTCCAGTACGCCCCGGTCTTCGCCCAGCATGATCTCCTGGGACAGGGGAAACAAAAAGGGCTTGTCCCCATAGAAAATGACAATACTGTCGTCAGTATGGGCGTGGCTGGTGATGATATCAATCTTTCCGTCTCCGTTGATATCCCCGGTCTGCAGGGTTGTGGGTAATGCGCCCCGGGACGAAAAACGGTCATATTCAGTGAAATTCCCTGTGTCGTCGCCTTTGAATAGGGTAATTTCGGAAGTGGCATACATGACGACAGCAAGGTCGAGCAGGTCGTCGTCGTCAAGATGGGTCAGGGAAAACTCGCGGGGACCACCGGGTGCGGGCATAAACCGGGGGGCATCGAAAACTTTTTCTTCATGACCGGGCATGAAGACCAGTACATCGCTGCTCCAACCCGTTGCGATCAGGTCGCGCAGCCCATCATTATTCAGGTCGCGAATAGCGACTGCGGTCAGACCGGGCTGGGTATACATGGGCATATCTTCGCCGTCATAATGACGATGATAGCTCAGAAGATTTTCCGGCATCTCGAACTCAAGTGCTTTGAACACCCCGTCATCTTTCAGATTCAAAAATACAGACAGGTTGCGGTGCCGTGCGGCATGAAAATTTGCAATAATAATGTCGGGCCACTTTAGACCGTCTACGTTCGATAAGGCGATAGCATAAGGACCGAATCCTGTTTTCAGGGAGGGATGGCGGCGTATATAATCAAAGGGGAGTTCCGCCAGCAGCAAGGAGGCCTCATCATTTGCGGGACGTTCTTCACGGGGATCATGGAGTTCCCCCCGATCAACAGTAACAATATCAGGCAATCCGTTCCCCGTCAAATCCGCTGCCGCAATGGCGTTTGGATTCGGACCTACATGATAATATTGGGAAGGCATGGCGAAGGTAGGCGGCACTTTTTGCGCTGTTGCCGTTATCATTCCCGTCAAAAGAAAAAATGCTGCGATCCATATCGGGGAAATACAGGCGGCGGCTATAGTCCTTTGCAGGGGGGATTTCATCATATTTCCCTTACAGGATGGCGTGCCCATTGCAGTGCCAGTTTAATAGCCGCATACATGCTGTCGGCACGTGCTTTTCCCTGACCTGCAATATCGTATGCTGTCCCGTGATCAGGCGAAGTGCGGATGAAAGGAAGCCCTAAGGTTGCATGTACCCCTTCATCCATGGCAACGAGTTTGAAAGGGATATGCCCCTGATCGTGATACATGGCAACCACCAGGTCAAATTCACCGTTGTACATACGCTGAAATACGGTGTCCGGTGCGATGGGTCCAACGCAGGGGATGCCCTGTTCACAGGCTATGGCTACTGCAGGTGCAATTTCTGTTTGTTCTTCGTGACCAAATGCGCCTGCTTCCCCGGCATGTGGGTTTAAGCCTGCTACTGCAATACGCGGCGCATCGAATCCAAGTTGGTGGAGTGTGGTATTTCCGGCTTTAACGGCACGGAGTACACGGTCCTGAGTAACGGCTCTGACAGCGTCAGCCATGGAAAGGTGTGCTGTAATATGTACAATACGCATACGTTTTGAAAACAGGCTCATGTGATATTCAGAAACACCGCTATGCGCCGCCAGCAGGGGGGTATGCCCGGGATAAGGAGAACCGGAAAGCAGCATACCTTCCTTATTGACAGGACAGGTGATCATGCCCTGTATCTGACCTGCGAGTGCGGCTTTTACAGCGGCTTCAATCCAAAGTGCGGCACAATGACCGGCGTCCGCATCCAGTGTTCCCGGGCGGAGTGGGGGAGCCGTGCAGCCGGCATTGTATACGGCTATGCCCTTTTGTTTCGGATCAAATGTTTCCAGCGTATCCAGCTCATAAATCTTCGGCATCTCCGGGGCATATATCTCCATGGATTTCAAGAGGGATGCATCTCCGAACACTATTATCGGGCACGGCAAGGGCGACGGCAACTGTGCCAGTGCCTTCGCCAAAATTTCCGGACCCACACCATTGCAGTCGCCCATGGTGATGCCCAATACCAGCGGAGAAGCCAGCGTATTATTATCTGTCATTTGTGCGTAATCCATGAAGATTTAAGGTCAATTCTCCTGATCCAATTCGGGGACGCAGTAGGGGTACTTCCTGATGGCTGCAGCATGTACATCATTGACAAGACCGCCTTATGACAGGTACAGCATTGTCAGTACCGCTTTTACCCAAAAAGACTGATTCGAATTCCGTGCTTCCCCTATTATAGCGTATTCCATGCTGTGGACAGGAATTGTCTTGCTTTTCCAGGCGGTAGTCCGACAATAAAACCTTAACCGTTACATTTTGTAGGGGCGGACCTGTGTATCCGCCCTCCGGGAAAAGTTAAGGTGCAGCCGTCCGATTATAAATAATTCGTCTCAGCAGACAGAAGATTACAATGTGCTGCAATCCTAAAACTTGAAATTATAGGGTATTATTTTATATAATTAAACCGTACAGATATAGTCCCTCCCTACTATGCCCGGCAGTTTTTTTCGCCGATCCTTTGGAGCGAGTCGGGTATTTCCCTCTATAAACCACTTTTCTAATGCAGTGGAATTTTTTTTATTAAACAATGTGACCCGTATGGCTGGTGCATACACGAACAGAATCGAGAATGAATGAAAACGATTGACAAGATCAGGAATGTAGCGATTATTGCGCATATTGACCATGGAAAAACAACGCTGATAGACAGTATCTTCCGCGTGGCTCATATTTTTCGTGATAATGAGCGGGTTGTAGAGCGTGTGATGGATAATAACGAAATTGAACGGGAGCGGGGCATTACTATTCGTTCCAAGCATTGTACGGTCGAATGGAATGATTATCTGATCAATATTATTGATACGCCTGGACATGCTGATTTTTCCGGGGAAGTGGAACGCGTATTGTCCATGGTGGATTCTGTTTTATTACTTGTGGATGCCAATGAGGGGCCCATGCCGCAAACCCGTTATGTGCTGATGCGCGCATTGCGTTTGGGGCTTCGCCCCATTGTGGTTATTAACAAAGTAGATCGCCCCCATGCCGATCCTCATAATGCACTTAACAAAACCTTTGACCTTTTCTTTGCGTTGGGTGCCACCGACGAGCAGTGTGAGTTCGAGACCCTTTACGGTTCGGGCTTGGACGGATGGTTGACGCATACTCCCGAGGGCGGTCCGGAACAGGGTATGGACGCTCTTTTTGAGACGATTGTGGATCATGTGCCTGCCCCTGCCGGAGATCCCGAAGCTCCTTTCCTGATGCAGGTAAGTACGTTGGGGTGGCGTGATCATATCGGTCGTACCGGTACAGGTCGTATTTTACAGGGCAGTCTGAAAAAGGGCATGGATCTAAAACGATGGGTAACGCAATATACGGAAGAGAATGGACAGAACGCAGATACCGATGAAGTGGCGGAATGGGATGTTGTCCAATCTTCGGATGAACGTGTTGTGTATGCCTGGGTAACGCGTGGTCTTGAAACTGTGGACGCAGACGAAGTCTGTGCAGGCGATATTGTTACCATTGCCGGACCCAAGGAATTGAATATTGGAGATACCCTTGCCGCGCCGGAACTTGAAAGTCCGGCACTTCCTCCTCTGGACATTGAAGAGCCTACCGTTTCGATGATGTTTTTGATCAATAATGGTCCTTTTGCGGGTCGTGAAGGGACTGCAGTAACACTGCGCCAACTCAAACTTCGACTTAGCCGTGAGCTGCGTACCAATGTGGCGCTTCGTGTTGAGGATGTAGGGCGTATGGATGCGGTTAAAGTTTCGGGTCGGGGCGAACTTCATCTTGCCATATTGATCGAAGAGATGCGGCGTGAAGGGATGGAATTTTGTGTGTCTGCCCCGGAAATCATTATCCATGTCGATGCAGCAGGCCGCACCCACGAACCTATTGAAGAACTTGCCATTGATGTACCCACAGAATATCAGGGTACAGTCATTGAGAAAATAGCACAACGTAAAGGGGAGCTTACGGCAATGCATGCCGGCGGCACAGGGATGACCCGTCTCGAATTCCGTATTCCCACGCGGGGACTTATCGGCTACCGCAATGAATTTCTCACCGATACCCGTGGACTGGGTATCATGTCATCCCGGTTTTCCAGATATGGTGCCTGGTGCGGTGAAATCCACGGGCGTAATCGGGGTTCTATGATAAGCCTTGATATAGGAATTGCCACGGGCTACAGCCTTGAAAATCTGCAGCAGCGGGGTACTCTTTTTATTACTCCCATGACTCAGGTATATGCGGGCATGATCATCGGTGAGAATTCCCGTCCCGGTCCCCTTATCTGTAATCCCACCAAACGCAAAGCCTTGACCAATCATCGTGCTTCCAACAAAGATCAGACGGTCAG
>JAGLCZ010000126.1 GCA_023145975.1 Candidatus Hydrogenedentota bacterium
GGCGCACTGCGATGCTGCGTTCGGGAAGAGGAGGACGTAGGTGTACTACGGCGTAAATTCCGCGATGATGTCGGTGCAGGCGCACTGCGTTGTAACGTTCGGGGGGATTTCGGTGCAGGGGCAGGTGCTGTACGCCGCAGTGTTGGCGAAGCCGTCGGCACGGGTGCGCTGCGCCGCTGGGTCGAGGAAGAAGACCTGCCATTCTGACGCACGGGACTGCGTCCGGGTCTGGGTCGTGGTGCCGGCGCACCTGATTCCATATCCCGTAACGCTATCCTGCTCGAATTATTCACACGGTGCGAACCAGCACTTCCACCTGCCAGGGGTTGTGCTCCCGTGCGTTTCGACCGCGATGAAGACGTAGTACGTGTAGTACCCCTTGTCGTTCCTAATGAGGACCCCCCGGAGCGGCTGCGTACAGATTCCCGGGTGCTCCCGGAAGAACGAAGCGTTTCTCCACTTCTGTTAGCGAGGCTTCCCAACCGCGACGACTCCGGAACAAACATCGCACGATTCGCTGCAGTATTCTTTGAAGGGCGGGCAGACCGTGCCAAATAGGTCTGTTCGGTCCGTGCCAGACGTACTTGACGCGTATTTGCAACACGCGCCCCTGCTGTCGCAGCCGTACGCACACTGCGCCGCGATGAGGAATGCGTTGCCGCAGTTGCAAATTTGGTACGACCCAGACTTGCCTCAAGACGGCGCACTCTGTCACCAGGGGCGTATTCCTTCACCCAATCCCCTTGTCCACCACGAATAGATCGCCGTGGGTTATAATCTCTCTCGTTAGCAATAAACCGGGAATCATAAGGCACAGACGGACGTGAACGCCTGTTAGGAGTAATATTCCATATATTTACCTGACGGGGAGGTGCAGCATTGAACATATTGACCACCACCGAAGTGGGTGCATATACATGGGTAGGACCTGAATACAAATAAGGCTGCTGCACATAACTGGTGCTGTAACTACAGAAGGATACACCACCAAGCGTAAACGTAGAGGCACCCGTTACCATCACGGGACGATGGTAGTAGTCCACTGGTGACCAGGCGTAATAATCACCCACACGCACGGATGCCACCCATGCAGGACTCCATGCAGCATCATAAGACCAAAGCCAACCATAAGAAGGAGTATGACGCCACCGACCATAGTGAGTAGTTACATAGGCGAAGGGATACTCGTCCACCCATACATGCCCTACACGGGACATGTAATTCCAGCGCCCATGTCGGTAGGGCACATAATTGGTTACTACTGTAGGCCGCCAGTAGGGACGGTTATCCACAGACACCCATTCGCCATAGCGATCGAGATCATACCCACCGACAGTACTGTTCTGAATCACAACACTCTTAGGCGTAGTACGCATTCCTCCCGTTAATAAACGGGTACGGTCGTTATTCCAGTCATCAAAAGCATCCCCTTGCGCACGATTAAAAGGCACAGGCTCCGAAGGTAATAATCCGGGATCTATCCACACACGCGTACTTTCTGCCGCCGTAACTTCACCCCCCTGATCTGTACGCACATTCACCGTACCCCGCCCAACCGATATCGTTGCAGCTCCAGCAGCATCAATATCAACACGTACCAAGGCATCAGCAGGAATTTCGAGGGTCGCTGAAGGCGTAGTAAATATAAATTCACCCTGGCTGCGAGCCATTCGGTGGATATAAAAGGAGCCTGCCCAACCGCGTACATAAGCATTAGGCGGCAGGGAAACCACTTCCGCTTTGCTGCCGTCGGCAAGACGAAGAAAAGAAGCGCCCGCCATTTCAACTTCTGCGGTACCGCTCTGATCTACCCACAGAGTATCCCCCGGCAACACAAGGGTATTCACCACAGCTGCAGACCAATTTTCTTCGGACCCGTTCTTGATCATAGCCGTACCCGTATCAAAACTAACGCGACCATGCATCAGAAACTCACCGTTCGCAACAGCACCTGTCATCACTGTTGTCAACATTACTGCCACCATTATTATCTGCCAAATATGCTTTTTCATGGCTTCCATCTCCTGTCAAGTTCATAATAGTTACATCAAACTCACCTAACCAGACGACTTCCCCTCCATTTCATTCATTCTATTTTTGCTGGAAAATAGACGTGGTGGAAAAATATCAAGGTAAACGCTGGCGTGTCTTCCTGATACCGGATATCCTTTTTACCTGTTTTTTAAAATAAAACCTGCGACACTCTCCCTCTCATTGAACCTATACTGCAACCATGATATAGTGCGTATACTATGGTTTCTTTTTTCTGTCATAAATGCAGTGCTCCCTGGGAAGCTGTCAAGCGCCAACCCGGTTTTAAGGAGACTTGCACCAATTGCGGGGTCTATCTGCATTGCTGCAAAAACTGCCGGTTCCATACCCCTTCAGCACATAACCAATGTTATATCCCGAATACAGAATATGTAACGGATCGTAAAGGACTCAATTTCTGCGAGGAATTTGAATTTCGCAGGGGCTCCCTAAAGTCGGATACCGATACAGACAAACAACAACAGGCACGAGATACCCTCGATAACCTGTTTGGCAATGACAACACACCTGCGGAATCGTTTGACGATCTGTTTGAAAAATAGGCGCGGGAATAAACCGATGACAAGGGTATCACCGGTCTGTTATCGCAGTACTGCCTCCTGATGTATACATTTTAAACATACGCGGTACGCCCCTGTCCTTTTTCACATCCTGAAAACTTATAGGTACGGTACGCCCCCCATCCGTTATGTGAAAATGCAGGTGCGGCATCATGCTGTTTCCCACATTACCTGATGCGGCAATAACCTGACGCTGTTCCACAATATCCCCCACGGAAACGGAAGCACCCGCCCGCTTGATATGGGCATAATATGCCCGTGTACCGTCTCCATGATCAATAACGATAGCATTGTTCGGCCACTTGCGCCCATTGCCGTCGTGATGCTGCACCACCTTGACTACCTTTCCTGCGCGTGCAGCACAAATATCCGAAGCTATGGGCATGTAAAAATCGTAGGCAAACTGACTGGCACCACGGTGACTGACAATGCCGCGAACCCCCTGTATACACAAACAGCATCCCCCGTCCGGCCAGGGCAGCAAATACGGTGATGTCTCCGACGGTGGAAACTTCGACAAGTCCTGCGGGCCTGTCAGCGTAAAAAATAGAACTACGCCAAGAAGGGGAAGTGCTGTAATAGCAAGACCAAATATTGACCACCGCTGCATTTTAGTCACTTTCTACCTTCCTGTAAAATAAGTCTATTCGGGAACAAGTGGCGAACAACACGTACACTTGTATATTATACCTGCAGTTAAGCAGTAAGTAGAACCGCGTTTTTTTGATATAAATGCCGCGAACCACTGGAAGATGTGTATGCCGAAAATTCATCCCACTGCAATCATTGACCCAAGCGCTGTACTGGCAGACGACGTAGAAGTCATGCCTTACACTATCATTGAAGAACAAGTACAAATTGGTGCGGGCTGTGTTATCGGTCCCCACTGTGTCATTGGCAAAGGCACGGTTATGGGCACCAATAACCGCACTTACAGTGGTGCCCAGATCGGTGTCGCCCCCCAGGATTTGAAGCATTTGATCGATGCTGTAGGTACAACTGTGATTGGGGATAATAACACCTTTCGCGAGTCCATGACAGTCAGTTCGAGCACCGTCTATAGTTTGGAAGACGCAAAAAAGGAAACACGTATCGGTAATAACTGTCTGTTCATGGCCTGCGCACACATCGCGCATGACTGCACCGTAGGCAGCCGTGTTATCCTTGCCAATAGTGCTGCATTGGCGGGTCACGTCGAAATACAGGACGGTGCTATACTCGGTGGCTTATCCGGCGTACACCAATTCTGTCGTGTCGGTGCCATGGCCTTCATCGGCGGCATGTCACGGATCAATATGGACGCGATGCCCTATATGATCATGGAAGGACATCCTGCGCGCTGCTATGGTCCTAATGTAGTCGGACTTACCCGCAATGGCTTCAGCAGAGAAACGGTATCGCGAATCCGCCGTATTTACAAATTGATCTACCGATCCGGACTCAACACCAGCCAGGCACTCAAAGAGATGGAAAAAACGGTGGAAGATTGTGACGAAAAGCATATCCTGATTGATTTCGTAAAAACTTCCGAGCGGGGCATACTTCGATAATTCATCCCCATCCCGTGGCAAGCATTTCAATATAGCAATCAATCCATCGACTATACGTTTACAGAAAGTATGAAGCACCTTGCTGCTGTCGGACTGCACGGTCTGCCAATAAACCACAATCATTTCGAAACTCTACG
>JAGLCZ010000127.1 GCA_023145975.1 Candidatus Hydrogenedentota bacterium
ATTCGCAGTTATTCTTGGAGAGCCTGTATCGGCATCAGAAGGATTGGTGTAATTGAAAACAACCAGATGTGGTTCGATGGTGTCAAGCAGCATATTACACGTTGTTCCATCTGGCATACCGCTTATGATGGGCACAAACACAGCCCGACCATCCGTGCAAATGGGAGTCGCCCCATCTGCTGCTGTATTAAAGGGACCCGAAAAGTGAACACTTATTTCCAGGCTCGTGCCGAGTTCACCACCGAAAGTAACCGCTTCCAGTACTGAAGAAGAAAATAAATCAACATGCCGACTCATATCCACAGCATTGCCTGCCACACCAAATTGTGCCTTTTCAGGAACCAGTAACACGGTATCCACCATCATTAAATTTTCACCGAACATGGTAAATGTTCCCGTCATATCTTTACCCAGGATGGCAGGAGATGCGGAACACCCAGTAATGGATGCAACAGGCGTTGACCCGAAACACAAACTCATATTCACATTTTGATCCACCGCTGAGCTGTCCCCTTCTTTCCAGCGGACTGCCTGATTTGCTCCCAGAGCCGATTGTACCCAATGGAAACGGCACCCATGAAGAGCAGGATCAGCAGCGACCCCTTTCTGCTGTACTGAGAGCCACCCGTCACTAACGGAAATTCCAACATCAGGCGCAAAGGCATAACGGTACAGAGGTGCCGGGTCGCCATTAGGTGCCGTAAAATGATCTGTCAAATCTGCGGCACCGGGAGTCAACAAACGCCCTGGCGCGGTTACAACTGTTGACGCAGCAGACAAAGTAGGCGAATCCACATATCTAACCTGAATTTCCACATTGGAGGGAGGAGTACAAGGAGCGGGTATTGCTTCATCGGTCAGCCATATCCCCCAAAACTCAATGAGTCCAATTCCCGAGCCCGTAACGACACGTTCATAAATGGGTGTCAAATCTGTGCTCTCCGACGCAGGCGGTCCCGGTGTTATGGGATGAACGGGCGGCTGTGCGAAAGTAGATCCCCCGGAGCAATCCCCGCCTACAGTATATTCGGAAATACATAAACTGAGATTGGCAGATGGAGAAGGTGGTGGCAGGGCATCACCATCCTCGTCCACGGTGGCAGCGGCATCATCCCCGTCTGGCGAACTTATCCAATGGAAAAAGCAATTATCTGCCAAGACAACGATTGCCCGTATGGAAATATACTGATCCCGAAAAAGCACGTCCTCATCAAAGGCATAGTTGTATTTGTATAAGGAAGCCCCCCCATAAGAATACTCATCCAATACGGTTTCAACCGGCGCAACCGTCTCCAATGCGATTTCTGTTCCACCCGGACCAGCATAGGTAGCAATTTCAAATTCAACATTCGCAGGCGGGTCACAGGAAGTACCGACGCTATCCCGCCAAATTCCCCACCATGTAACCTCGTATACGGAACCAAATTGTACATTGGGGGTTTGTTCCATCATATATATGCCCGTACCAACATCCACATTGTTACTATGATGAGCGGTCCAGGTATCGGTTGGAAGATGGGGTTGCTGTGTTGCACCCACCGAATTGACAGAACATTCCATCGGTGTAGGATCTACCTGATCAGCGCCTACTTGTGCTTTTGCAAGAGAAGAGCGAAAATCACATTCAAAATCACGATACCAGTCACCACTATCCGGAAATCCTGAATCTGTGAGCACCCGTGTAATCATTGCGCCCAGCACAGGTTCATCGGGGGTGGGCATCAGCGGTATCTTCAATTTACCCCGCCACGGTGAATCTTTGTATTCCGGTGCTATACCCGTCGCATCCATATCGGCAAAACCGGCGGCAGGTACAGCGTTATTGTCGTTGTTCTCTACCCAATT
>JAGLCZ010000128.1 GCA_023145975.1 Candidatus Hydrogenedentota bacterium
ATCAACAGTAAGCCTACGCGGCACCATCCCTGCAGACAATCCCAATAGACGCATCGACTATATTTTTACAAGCAAAAGTTGGAAAGTACTTTCATCATTAATCATTCACAATGATATATCCCGTATCGCCTCGGATCATCTTCCCTATAAAGCGGGGGTGTGTCTATCGCCGGAATAACAATATATTGCCAGCACTATCTCCCTTCTGCTTAAGGAAACCTGGATTACATACAAGGAATTTACAGGCATATCAGGATTCTTTTAGAAGCGACCTGCGAAAATATGATATAGTTTGCCTGTTCGGAAACCCCAACCGCAGAGAAAATAAATATGAAAAAAGCTATTCTTGCATTAGAAGACGGAACTATCTTTGAGGGTCGCGCAGTAGGTGCAGACGGTGAATCCGCCGGCGAACTGGTTTTTAACACCAGTATGACCGGTTATCAGGAGATTCTTACCGATCCCTCGTATGCAGGGCAAATTGTAACGATGACCTGTCCACACATAGGAAACTACGGTGTAAATGCAGAAGATGTAGAATCAGAAAAGCCGCATGTACGCGGTTTTGTAATGCGCGAATGTTGTTTTGAACCCAGTAATTGGCGTGCAACCGAAAGTTTACCTGATTACTTAAAGCGCCATAATATTGTCGCCATCGACAGTGTAGACACACGTCATATCACCCGTCTGCTGCGCACCAAGGGTGCCATGAAGTCAATCATCAGTACAAGCGATCTTGATGCGAATTCCCTGCTTGCAAAAGCAAAGGCAAGTGCAGATATGGCAGGCAGCGACTTTGTAAAAGATGTATCTGTAAAAGAACCGTATGACTGGAGCGCACCGATAAACCCAACGTACCGGGTAATAGCGATAGATTACGGCATCAAACGCAATATCCTGCATTTACTAAAAGACGCAGGATGTGCAGTTACCGTAATGCCCGCCACAGTAAGCCCCGAAGAAGTGTTGGCGCAAAACCCCGACGGCGTATTCCTCTCCAATGGTCCCGGTGACCCGGCTGCCCTACCCTACGTATATCCAACAGTACAAGCATTAATAGAAAAAAAAGTTCCCATATTCGGGATATGCCTTGGACATCAAATACTGGCACATGCGCTGGGCGGCACCACCTATAAACTTAAATTTGGACATCGCGGAGGCAACCAACCCGTTTTTCGCGTTGAAACAGGAAAAGTCGAAATCACCGCCCAGAATCACGGATTTGCTGTGGATACGGAATCCCTGGAAGGCAAGGATGTGGACTTCAGTCATATTCACTTGAACGACAAAACCTGTTCCGGAATGCGCCACAAAATCCTGCCTATTTTCAGTGTTCAATATCACCCGGAGTCCTCACCGGGTCCCCATGACAGCCGCTATCTTTTTGAAAGCTTCACCCAATTAATGGACACCTAT
>JAGLCZ010000129.1 GCA_023145975.1 Candidatus Hydrogenedentota bacterium
TCTGTATGGGCTGAGCGAAAACAATATGGTTGTGGAAGGTTGTTTATGGAAAACATAGGTCTGAGCAACATTGATCTCATCATTTTAGCGGTCTATATGATCGGCACGCTGGCGTTGGGTTTCTTTTGTACTCGCTATATTGACAACGCGGAAGATTTTTTCATATCCGGTAAATCATTGCCTTTTTGGGCGATAGGGTTCTCCATTGTAGTAAGTGATATTGGTGCCATGGATTTCGTTGCAGTAGCAGGTGCGACATTTCGACATGGGGTATCAGCAGCCAATTTCGACTGGATAGGTTCTATGCCGGCAATGGCTTTTGCCGCCTTCATTTTTGTACCTTATTTCTGGCGTACAGGCGTTTTTACTATTCCAGAATTTCTTGGGCGGCGTTATAATTCCGGTGTACAGTTTGTGAGTGCGGCAATTTGGTCGGTGGTATTGTTTTTGGGACTGGCCATTATGCTGTGGGTATCAGCAGATAAATTGATGTATACGGTACTTGGCTGGGATCCAATCGTATCGCTTTGGATTATGGCGATTGTTACCGGGCTTTACACTTTCTCCGGGGGGCTGACAGCGGTGGTATTCACCGATGTAGTGCAGCTGGTGGTCATGTTTGTGGGTGGTTTTGGTCTTCTGACATTGTCCCTGTGGGAGGTCGGTGGCTGGTCTGCCCTGCGCGAGCAAATTCTTGCCAAAGGTCCGGAATTCCAGAATCACTTTACTATTCTTCTGCCCCATGATACAACGGGTCCATTTCCCTGGACAGGTATTGTGTTTGGTCTGGGCATAGTGATGGCCATTGCCTATATGAGTGGTAATCAGGTCATTGTGCAGCGGACGCTGGGTGCACGTACCGAATGGGATGCCAAAGGCGGTATGTTGCTGGGCGGTTTCCTGAAATCCATGATTCCGCTGATGGTGGCACTACCTGGGTTGTGTGCTATTGTTCTGGTGCCGCAACTTGCTGTTGAGGATGCGGATCGGGCTGTACCGGAAATGATTCGTTTGTTGTTACCGTCAGGATTGCGTGGTCTGATGTTTGCCGCTCTTTTTGCAGCGCTCATGTCAAGTATATCCGGTACGCTGAATTCAGCCAGTACCATGTTCATCACGGATATTTGGGGACAGATTCGCCGTTGGATGGGTCGGCCGATGCTTACCGAGCGCCAGGCACTTAATATGGGACGTGGCTTTACAGCCGCCCTTATCATTACCGCTGCGATTTTCGCAAAACCCATTGCAAATCGTGAAAGTATTTATGTGTTTTCCCAGGAGATTCTAAGTATGTTTCAGGGGCCGACACTGGCAATATTATTATTGGGTATTATCTGGCGACGTACCACACAATGGGGAGGCTTGGCAGGGTTGACCCTGGGTGTAATGTTCTGTTTTGTTCTAAAATATACGCCAAACTTGTTCACATCCGAAGATCCCTTCCTCTTCATTGCGGGCTGGTCTTTTGTCTTTGCGATTGTGATAACAGTCGTGGTAAGTTTATTAACCAAGCCCGAATCCGAGGAGAAACTTCGGGGGCTTACCTGGGGCTCCGTTATTCACAGTGATGAAGCGCAGCAGGCGCTGGAAGAAAGGAATTTCTGATGGAATTTGAAGCTCGAATAGCGGAAATTCTGCTGAAAGTTAACACTCGAATAGGGGACTTTTGTGAGGCGGTATTTTATCCGGTTTTAAGCAAGTTCTTTCACCCTATTAATACCTTCCTTAATGGATACTACCAGCCTTATGCTACGGCTGCTGCCGTTATTTTTTTTCTGGGCACCATGATTTGGGTCTGTTTTATTCTGAAAGAATCGTATGTTAATGAGGGGCGCCCTAATAAGAGTTGGTGGAGCGATTTGCGTTTGTGGACTATTGTCTCCATGTTACCCCACGTATTTGTTTACTACTATTTTCGTTAAGGAGTGTATTATGCCTCAGGTAATTGATAAGACGACCAACAGGAACGTTACCGACAACGAGACACTGAAACGGGATAGTGAAATGAATATAGCAGTAGGGCTATTTCTTTTTGTATTGGGCATTCCTGTGTCTATCGGTACCTTCTGGGCGTTGGATCGTCCTAATGCTGCAATTGTTAATGCTGTATGTGGCGGGGTTCTTCTTTTGATCGGTGCGGGTGTTATCGCCTATGGGTGGCGTGGAATTCGTAAGGCCGCAAAGAACGATTCATGACCGTACTGCATTTACCGCTCCGGATTTCCCGTGCGGATGCGGCACAACATTTTTGGCGGGTGCGGTTCGCGAATTTGTATGGGTTGCTTCGTGCCCGTCCCATGAAACAATTACCGGGGGGAGTACCTGATTCCCTTGAACTTGTATGGATGCCCGCCTATGCTGTTCGGTTAACACTTTCCAAAGGGACAAGCCGCAGTGATGCGTGGGTTTCTGTAGATGCGAGTTTTGGAGGTTTCGCCTTATTCGAGCGCGAAGGTATACTGGAGGAAGGTGTACTGGACGAGGAATGTTTCCCTGCAATTATTGGCGAGGAAGAAGCTGAAAGCCTTGCCCGCCAGGGCTTGCTTAAATATGTGTTGCGCCGTCGTGGTGTTAAACCGCTGATTGAGGGTGTCGAAGAGGTCTTTTTTTACTACCAGCCTGTATGGGTATACTATTATTACCGTTCCGGTACTAAGATTGACTTGGCAGTGTCGGATGGGTATACCGGAAGTCCCATGGGGACACAGTTGCGTATTGCTATCGTTAACGCTTTGATTCAGAATAGAAAAGAGGCGGCGGAAGCACGTTCTTTATGATTCATAATTGCGGGTTGAGCAGCAGGTTACCTCTTCCGTCCGGATGGTTTTTGGTCTGACTGCGGATATTATTTTGCTTCTTCTTTTTCGGAAGAGGAAAGGATATTATATTCCCGCATTTTACGCCATAAGGTAGAGCGTGATATACCCAGTTTTTTTGCTGTGCGACTCTGGTTGCCTTTCAGCATATCCAGTGCGTATCGTATGTGGCGTGCTTCTATTTCTGTAAGCGGGGGGATACTGTTATCCTGTTGATAGGTAAGGGCGGGGCGTATGGTCAGGTCGTGACGCACATAATCCGGCAGATCAGACGCTGTTATTATGGTGTCGTCTGCCATAATTACACTGTGCGTTATAATACTCTCCAGTTCCCGTATATTGCCGGGATATGGGTATTGCTGCAGATATAGTGCCGCTGTATTGTCTGTTCCGCTAATATGTTTATTGTACCTGGAGTTGGCGCGTGTAATGAAATGATCTACCAGTGCCGGCATGGCATCCATGCGTTCGCGTAATGGGGGAATGCGTATTTGTATCACATTCAGACGATAATACAGGTCTTCCCGGAAGGACATCTGCTGGACTTCTTCGAAGAGGTCGCGATTTGTTGCGGCAATAATACGTACATCGACGCGAATCGTTGACGTGGCACCTACATGTCGTATTTCGCCATTCTGTAACACCCGCAGGAGTTTTGCCTGCGTTATGGGCGACATATCGCCTATTTCATCCAGAAAAATAGTACCCCCGTCGGCAGCTTCAAAGAGTCCATGCTTATTACTTGTTGCACCGGTGAACGCACCGCGCACATGTCCAAAAAGCTCGCTTTCAAGCAGCGCGTCCGGTAAAGCAGCACAGTTTACTGCAACAAATGGTTTGTCACACCGCGGGCTGAGGCGATGCAGGGTTTGAGACACCACTTCCTTGCCGGAACCGCTTTCACCCAGCAGCAGTACCGTGCTGTCAGTTGGTGCTACCTTGCGGATCAGTTTCACAATGCGGCGCATTGCTTCCGAATGACCTGCGAATTCTTCGAACACCGTTTGTTCATAGGTATCGAGGTTTGTGCCCACCGCTTTGTCATTGAATGCTTTATTAACAGCGAGTGCCACATCTGAAGGGGGGCTGGACTTGGGTAAATAGAAAAAGGCGCCCAGTCGTATGCCGTCCAGTGCCGCTTCGATATCATCTATATCAAAGAGAAGCACCAGGCGTGCCACCGGATTTTGTTGGCGGACAAAGGAGACCAGATCTATATCGTCTTGATTGCCCAAACTTAAATCCAGTACCAATGCATCATATTCATTACGGCTGACCAGCCGCAACAGCCCTGCCATATCATGGCAACGCTCTATAGTACGTGCTGGCTGCTCGACAAAACGTGCCAATGTCATGCCATATTCCACATTCTGAGATGCAATTAATAAGCGCATTGGCGCAGGGTCAGATTTGTTTCTCATTGAAACGACTCCATGTTTAATATAATAGATTGTAGCAGAATGGAACGATATATTCAATCTAATGCTGTTTTTAGAGCATATTTAGCGTATTCTGCAGAAAAAGAGGGGCAACAGGTCTGTAGGACGGGAATATTACTCGTTCTTATGGTTACTGCTAAAACTGCTGTTTACACACAAAAGCTACGGTTTTCCACATCTTATCCACAGCCTATATCAGGGCGTTTCCGTTGGATGATCTACAGGGTGAGAATTGTAATGGATCATATTGTTATTGTAAAGTGTGGGTGTGATTATATATACCCATTTTATGCTATGGGTTAAGAGGATGAAAAGAATGCTGGTGAAACCCGAAATACATTATTCCAGTCAAAAAAGGAGCCGATATACGAAGCGCCGCCAGGGCGATAAAAGTATTCTATCGGTTTTGACAGGGCTGCAAACAGGAGAATATTTCCCATGAGAATTTTTACTGCATTACTTTGTATTCTATGCGTTTTGCTCGTTGTGGTATCGGCTGCCTCAGCGGGCACTTTTCGGGTAGGCGTTGCAAAACGAAATATAACGCCTCAGGAAGCAATTCCCATGTGGGGGTATGGGGCACGGCACGCGCTGCCCGGCACTTCGGCACGGGATCAGTTGTTTGCCAAAGCACTTGTGATTGATGTGGGCGAGTCAAAGGCGGCATTGATCGGGCTTGATCTGGGACGTGCTCCCACTTTTGCCATGATGGAAATTATCGAGCGTGAGGTGAAGGAAAAAGCGGGGGTTGATTATGTGTTGGCAGTAGGATCGCATACCCATCACGGTCCTGCCATTGAACTGCTGGACGAGCCCGGCATGGGCAAAGGCACCTATGACGATGCTGTGGTTTATGCACAGCAGTTACCTCATACTATCGTTGAAGCAATTGTAGAAGCAGCAGAAAA
>JAGLCZ010000013.1 GCA_023145975.1 Candidatus Hydrogenedentota bacterium
CTGCATTATATGGATACCCATGACCCGTTTATGGTGCATGATTCGTCGGGCATAGGGTATGCCCGGGCACGTATGAAAAACCCTGACCCAAAGCAATACAAAGAATGTATGCAGCAGGCTTATATTGCTGAAATCGAACATCTCGATATATATTTGGGGCATCTGATTGAAGGGTTGAAAAAACGTGGTTTATATGATGATACGATATTCGTTTTTGTAGCGGATCACGGAGAGGAGTTTTTTGATCATGGGGGGTGGTGGCATGGATTGACTCTATATGAGGAAATGCTGCGTGTACCGCTTCTTATTAAATTGCCGGGCAAACTCCAGGGCGGTGTAATTAATAATGATTTGGCACGGCTGGTAGATATAGCTCCCACGCTGCTGCAGCAGGCAGGACTGGAACCCGGTACGGATATGGTCGGACAAGCGTTATGCAATAGTAAAGGGGCATTTAAAAATGAAGGAACAGCCTACAGTTTTGCAGAGAATGATTTTGAAGGAAATCGGCAGCAGGCAGTACGTTCTCTTGAATCTGCTCTTATCGTGGCAAACGAAGATAATCCTCGCGGTGTCAAACCCGTTGAGTTTTATACGATGACAGAAGATCCCTGCCAGCAGCAAAATATTGCAGGCAACCCGGATTTCAGCGAAAGGGTGGATGCCATGAAAGATATTGTTGCTCAATATGAAAAGATGATTCTGGAAGATGCGCCGGAACCGGTGTTGCAACAGAGGATTGACCCGCAGCTGCAGCAGCAGCTTGAGTCCCTCGGGTATCTTTGAGAAGCAGCCTGCTTATTTTTCCTGTTTTTTTATTCTTAGTTGGTTGGCGCGGAAGCCAGGCATTTCAGGGAGTTTCCGGGTGAACTCACGGTCTTTCGGGAAACCGAGATTATCACGTATGATAGTGCGTTTTCGGGGTGTTTCGCTTTCGATACGTACGTCCCCTGTAACGAGGTTCTCGGTTATAATTGCCCGTTCTACCTGTGGACCGAGATGGACTTGTTTTTTGTTTTCCAAAAATTCGCACCCTCTGAGAATGATAGAGCCGCCCAGCACGTCCACAGAGGGGGCGTCAACCGGCTGGTGGTGTTTACCGTCATATTTATAGCCCCATTGCATGAATGTGCAGTCGCTGAAGCCGACGGTACCATGACCATCAACAACAACGTTACGCCGCGCAGCTCCCCAGAAGGCGCAATTGACAAAGCGAATCGTTCCTGTATGGGTGGATTCTA
>JAGLCZ010000130.1 GCA_023145975.1 Candidatus Hydrogenedentota bacterium
CGCGTTGACTCTCTAACGCACAGGAGCGGCATATATCCGGAGTACGTCGGTACTCGTTGGGACAAGGCACCCCCTCTTTGAAACGCAGAATATCCCGATGACAAGCAGTTTCATGCGCATAACAACGGGAAATAACACGATACTCCCGTAACGCCAGAATCAAAGGAACCTTCAAAAAATAGCCCTGCATCAAAAATACAAAGTCGGGCTGATAACTTATAACGGCTTCGTGCACTTCTGTTGTAACAGATAATTCCGTCAATGCGCCTTCAGCAAAACAAAGACATTTCGCTGAAAAAGGTAAGGCGGCTTCATCAGCCTGGCCCCGCTCCCAATTCGAAGAATCACGCAGAAAGATCAGGTGTACTTCGTGCCCCCGGGCGAGCAATCCCTGTGCAACATGGTATACATCTACATCGGCACCACCATGAGGCGGATGGGAAAAAAGTAGGTCTATAATAGCAATGCGCATAATTAAAACTCATTTTTATCAAGGATTTCAATAGTATAACAAGGCTCTACCTTGTCACATTACCGCCCTCTTTATCAAAATATTTCGCAAAAGTACTTTCAAATAGGGTATACTTCAAAAAGTGATTCCCGTAGAATAGGTGGCATTACCAAGGAGAATTTATAAGGGGATGGCAGACGTAATAGATCAACTGCAGCCAGGTCATGTGATTGCAGAACGTTACATTATCAAAAAGAAGCTGGGTCGTGGCGGAATGGGAGAGGTGTTTCTGGTTACAGACACCAAAACTAACCGCGATGTGGCTCTCAAAACACTGCATGCCAAGTACTCGACGAGTCGCCAGGCGATCAGCCGTTTTGTTCGCGAGGTGGAAACCGTTCGTAAACTGGATCATCCAGGTATCGTTAAGGTACTCAGTGCGCGCAAGTGGAATGACACGCTGTTTTATACCATGGAGTATATTGACGGAAAAAGTCTCCGCCTCTGGTTACAGCAGAAACACCGTCTTCCTTTCCCGTCTGTAGTGCGCGTGTTGGGTCTGGTTGCAGATGCCCTGAATCACGCCCATACCATAACAATTCACCGTGATTTGTCCCCGGAAAATGTCATGGTATCCCGCGACGGATCGGTGCGTTTGGTGGACTTTGGGCTTGCCAAGCTTGACGATCAGTTTGCCGGTCTTACCATGGTTGGTGCCAATCTCGGGAAAGCACATTACATGGCCCCGGAGCAGCAGACCAATCCTGCAGGCGTTGATAAACGCGCCGATATCTATCCGCTGGGTGTGATGTTTTTTGAACTGCTCACTGGACGGGCGCCCTTGCCCGGACTGAAGATAACGACTTTGCGCCCGGACCTGCCTCCGGAAACAGATGCCTTCCTTGAAAAAACGATGGCCGCCAATCCGGACCTTCGGTACTCTAATGCCCTTGAATTCAAGGCGGCACTCATGAAGATATACCAGGCAGCACAACAGCAGTCCCCGCAAACAGGAAAAGCAGCGAAAAAAGCGGGTCTCCTGGGGCGCATCAAAAAGTTCTTCGCTGG
>JAGLCZ010000131.1 GCA_023145975.1 Candidatus Hydrogenedentota bacterium
TATATTGGCGGTGGTATTTTGGCAATGCTTATTATGACTGTCATGGGCATTCCTCTTTATGTATGCGCCACGTGCATCCATTCCCATTGCGCTGAGTTTTATACATTTGGGTGCATCGCCCGGTGCCGCACTCGCTTTTCTTATTGCCGGTCCCGCCACCAACGCGGCTACCATTGCAACGGTATGGAAGGTAATGGGAAAAACAACGGCAGCCATTTATCTTAGTACTGTATTCGTTGGTGCGATTATTTCCGGATTACTTTTTGATATATTGGATCGTGTTTGGGATATCCCCATGGTTTATGAGGGTGCTGTTGAAGGACATACGCCTGTAAGTGCGGGTATGAACATCTTCTGGGCGCTGCTGCTTGCAGGGGTGGTACTGCATAGTATATATGGTGATCGTTTGTTGTTTCTCTGGAAAAAGAAAGCGGGTAGTATTCCGTTGGAAAATGCAGAGGGTATATGTATAAAGCTGACCCTTACGGGTATGACGTGCAGTCACTGTGCCGCTGCGGTAACAAATGCTTTGAACCGCATATCGGGTGTGGAAAACACGGAAGTAGAATTTGCTTCCGGAAGCGTAACTGTCAGGGGTGACACGGTCTCTGCTGAAACACTGATTACTGCTGTGGAGGAGCTGGGCTACAAAGTTACGCTGACCCGCTGAAAAACAGGATTTGCAACAATACAGGTTCGCTACATGGATATTTATTGTGGGATTCTGGTAAACTGATGCCCTTGCGAACGCTTCTACTATGTGTGCCCGGTGTACAAGAAGGGGCTTGCATCTATCCCGGTTAAAGCATCCTATACAACGCAGAAAATAGTGCGCCCCACGCGCTGATTCAAGTGGAGAACCTAAATAATGGCGAAACGCGACAGTAAAAGAGATTTTTTTGTTACTCTTGGCTTTCTGGTATGTTTGATCCTGTTGTTAAGCAACGGTTTTCTCGAACGTATAGAAGCCACAGAGAGTGATGTTGATGTGTATCGTGAAATTGAACCTATCGGTTCGGTGCTCGATATCATATTACGTGAATATGTACAGCCTGTTGAAATGGAGGCGGTGGTGGAAGGTGCTTTGTCCGGCATCATGAGTTCCCTTGACCGGAACAGTGCCTTTGTTACTGCCGCTCAGTTCCAGGCACTGCAGGAAGATACCCGGGGCGAGTTTGACGGGATCGGCGTGTCCATCAAACAGAATGATGAAGGGCGGATCATCGTTTTTATGCCGCTGCCCGGTTCGCCCGCTTCTGCAGCAGGTATTAAGCCCTTTGACATTATCGCTGCTGTTGACGGTACCACCACGGAAGGGTTGGATACGGCACAAACCGCGCAATTGATTCGTGGAAAACGTAATACCACCGTTATGCTTTCTATCCTTCGCAATCCCGGCGAAGATGCTGCTGAAGATGCCGAGCCTGAAACTTTTGACGTAGAAGTGAAACGGGCACGTATTCCCCTTGAAAGTGTTAAAGAGACACAGATGCTGCAGGATAAAGTGGGCTATATTCGCATCAGTTCCTTCAGTGATACTACGGCAGAAGATACAGAGAAAAGTATTAAGGAATTGCTTGACCAGGGGATGAAGGCTCTTGTACTTGATGTGCGTTGGAATCCCGGTGGTTTATTGAGCGCTTCGAAAGAAGTGTGTGAATTGTTTTTACCCAAAGGCTTACTCGTGACCTATACGCGCGGGCGAGCCCGTGCTGACGGTTCCCC
>JAGLCZ010000132.1 GCA_023145975.1 Candidatus Hydrogenedentota bacterium
GCCCTCACGTCACAGAACAAGGAGACACAGATTCCCACCTTAAATTTGGCGATCAGTGGTCTAAGAATGGGGTAAGGCGCAGTGGTGAAGGCGATCTGTTTAAGTTTAATACCGAGGCTCCATTTATTATCTCAAATTGTCCAGATGGAATTGAGGAATAGCCCCCTTTAAATTGAGTATGTGCAAAGAAGGGTGGTTTTGCATTCGCTTCATTTGGTCTGTACCTTTATATCCATATTTTATAAAGGATATTATCGGTCTTTCAAAGCTGCTCTGTAAATTCTATTCCTTCGAGCGTGAGTAGAAAACGTTTCCAGTGCAGTCCCGCAGTAAATCCTCCAAGCCGTCCGTTGGCGGCAAGAATCCGATGACAGGGAACAACAACACACACTGGATTTGCGCCGAGTGCGCTGCCCACTGCCCGTGCCGCACCGGGTTGTCCTATTTGCTGTGCCAATTGTCCGTAACTAAGATATTCACCGTAAGGGATCGTCGTCGCAGCACGCCATACCCGTTGTTGAAAGGGAGTTCCCGACGCAATATCCAGGGGGATCGTATTGAAGGAGACCGATTCCCCCGAAACATAGCGTTTCAAAAGCTGGTGTAATGTGCGTTCCCGGAGTTGATTTTCTTTTGCTGGATACAGTAAAGACGGCGCACTGTCTTCCTCACGGAATTCGAGGGTTTGTAGTCCTGTACGGGAAAAATACCCATAAAGCGCCCCTGCAGCCAGGATAAACTTAAAATTCGCAGCCGTAAGCATGGGTCGTCCTCAAAAGGTATTTTTTCTTCCTTCGCCGGGGAACAAAAAAGGCAAGCGGGCCTGTAAGCCGGGTCCTGTCCGGGGCGCTTACACGCCCTTGAACGGTCATTCATCTGGAACACATGTCGCCATGCGTCTCAAGCATCCTACCCGGAACCAGCGCGGACCACACTATCGGTTCCCTATTTGGACTTGCTCCGGACGGGGTTTGAAGAGCCGCCGTGTCACCACGACGCTGGTGCGCTCTTACCGCACCTTTTCACCTTTACCTGTCGAAACAGGCTGTATATTTTCTGTTCCACTTTCCGTCGGCTCACGCCGCCTTCGCGTTACGAAGCGTCCTGTCCTGTGGAGCCCGGACTTTCCTCGACGCAGTTTACACCGCGCCGCGACCGTTCAGCCCACTTGCCGCTACAAGTGTACGGTATTACCAACGCAGGAATCCATCCCCATTCATAATGGGACATTTCGAAGTATTACCACAGGATTTAGATCATTACGACATTTTATTATGAATTGATGTATAATGACGTACTATTTGTCTTTGTGATGTCAACGTTTTTGCGTGAGTTTGATATCCTGAGAACCAACATAACGGAGGAATTTTCATGGCTGCAACGCACAATTTACAAAAGATGACCCGGATCATGGGCGATTTTGTGGTGAAACAAAACGGATCCTGGAACCACGATCAGTGGGAAGAACTTTGTGAGCAGTTACCTGCCCTCGGAGTGAAAATGGATGATTCCCTTCGTGAACATTTAGGCTTATTACTGGAACATTTGCGTGTTTTTTATTCTTGTATGCCC
>JAGLCZ010000133.1 GCA_023145975.1 Candidatus Hydrogenedentota bacterium
CGAAACCGTCTGCGGTCCACGGTCTTTCAGATACTGGCACAGGCAGGCTATCTTGAAAATACACGCACTCTCAAACTGCAGCGTGTTCATATAGACGACAAGGTGCTGCGATACCTTTCAGCAGCAGAGGAAAAATACGTATTGAAATGTATACAGGTGAGCCCATGAACAATTCCCTCGACAAACGACTAGACCAGATCCTCCCGGTGATTACGTCTGACGACTTTCTGAAAGCGGCTGGTCTGGGTAATGAGCTGGCGTTCCACATCTTTGACTACCCCCCCGAGAAAGAATTACATGTCCGCAAGCACATACAATGGTTGTTGGAGCAACTGCCGCACAAACGCGCGGGTATCCAGGCGATCCACATCAACCTGTTCACTTTTCTTGTCAATTACCTCCGTGAACGGGGGCTTCTTGACAAAGCGTTCAAGATGCAGTCTGAAAAAGGCGATGCCGCCCTCATGAAAGCATTGCGCGGACCGCTTCACGAACAGAAACTGGCAGAGGTTTTCGCGAAGGCATCCCAACCGGAAAAACATGACATCGTCCTGGTATCGGGTGTGGGAAACGTTTACCCGCTGCTGCGTTCTCACACATTGCTCAACAACCTCCATTCCATCATGGGACAGACACCGCTTGTCCTGTTTTACCCGGGGTGCTATGACGGTGTTTCGCTGCGTCTTTTTGGCAAGTCAACCCTTACTGCGGGCATCGGTGTCGCAGGGGATAAATCGCAAACTCCGTACTACCGTGCCTTTCGGCTGATTCCAGAGGAACCACTACATGCGCATTAAAACCATTTTCAAGAGAGATATTTTTCGTTCTATCAACGGCGTGGTAAAGGCAGATCAACTGGACCCGTCTTCGGTCTGGCAGGAACTCGACGAATTTGTCGTCACCCACGAGATGGACGGTCATCTTCGCCGCTTCTTTTCCACCTATCTGGATGCAGTAGACAATCCGAATAGTGCCGATGTCACCAGTCGGATTGGTATCTGGGTATCCGGTTTCTTCGGCTCCGGCAAATCACACTTTATCAAGGTACTTTCCTACCTGCTGGAGAACCGGGAACATGTTCACAACGGCGATAACAGGTATGCCATTGATTTCTTCAAACCAAAAATTGAAGATACCATGTTTATGGCGGACATTACACGCGCCGTGGATGCCGGTGCAGACGTGCTGCTCTTCAACATTGACAGCAAGGCAGACAACCGTGATGGTCGGGACGCCATATTGCGCGTATTTCTTAAGGTACTGAACGAACGACAGGGCTACAGCCCGGACTATCCCCACATTGCCAATATGGAACGGTACTTGGAAGGCAAGGGCAAACTGAAGGCATTCCATGACGCTTATAAGCAGCTGAGCAACGCAACCTGGTATGATGAACGGGATGCATACGAATTCAACCGTGACCAGGTACTTGATGCCCTCGCCGAGGTGCTGGGTCAAAGCCAGAAATCCCTCGAAAAATGGCTGGATAGTGCGGAAGAAACCTTTCCGCTGACTGTGGAAAATTTTGCTAAATGGACCCAAAAATACCTTGATTCACAGGGTCCCAACCACAGGATCGTATTCCTAGTCGATGAAATCGGCCAGTTTATCGGCGGGGACACCCATCTGATGCTGAACCTGCAAACCATTGTGGAAGAATTGGGTACTCATTGCCAGGGGCGCGCCTGGGTCGTGGTCACCTCCCAGGAAGACATCGACGCTGTACTGGGCGAAGTAAAATCTTCCCGCAACGATTTTTCCAAAATCCAGGGACGCTTTACCACCCGGCTTTCCCTGTCCAGCGCCAATGTGGACGAGGTTATTCAACAACGCCTCCTTGATAAGGTGGACGCCGCCAAAAAAGAACTCACCGATCTCTTTACGAACAAAGGGGATATCATCCGGAACCAGTTGACCTTCAATAACATTGGCATGACCTTCAAGGCACTGCGCGATCCCGATGACTTTGCCGCTAACTATCCTTTCGTACCGTATCAGTTCAAACTGCTGCAGAAGATTTTTGAATCCATACGCAAGGTGGGCGCTACAGGACTGCATCTTGCCCAGGGAGAACGCTCCCTACTCGATGCCTTCCAGTCCGCGGCTAAACAAATCGCGAACGAAGAAACCGATGTACTGGTGCCCTTGTATCGGTTTTATCCCGCCATAGAAAGTTTTCTGGATACTTCGGTGAAACGTACCATTGACCACGCTCGGGAAAATGCCAGTCTGGAAGAATTCGACAGCGACCTGCTGAAGATCATGTTCCTTATTCGCTACGTGGAGGAGATGAAAGGAAGTGTGGACAACCTGGTCACGCTCTGCATAGACCGGATTGATGCCGACTGTCACGCATTGCGTCACCATATTGAAGAAAGTCTACAACGGCTGGAGAAGGAAACGCTTATCAGCCGTAACGGCGACCTGTACCAGTTCCTGACCAACGAGGAACGTGACATAGGCCGTGAGATAAAGTCTGTGGAAATCAACAGCGGCGACGAAGCGCGTCAACTGGGCGAAATCATTTTTGAGGAGGTGCTCAAAGGTAAGCGTAAGCATCGCTATAGCACCAACAACATGGATTTTGCCTTCAACCGTTCCTGTGACAATGCCCCCCTGGGAAACCGTACGAACGGTGCCATGGCGGTTTCCATCATCACCCCGCTCAACTTCGATTACGAAGCGTATAACGACAGCAAGTGTATCCTTGAAAGCACTAACGATGACGGACAAACCTTCATACGCCTCAGAAATGACAAAATATTGGGAGTAGAACTGCGTGCCTGGTTGCAGACCGATAAATACGTGCGTACCAAGGACGACGGTGCCTTACCCGAAGGCACCAAAAGAATTCTGCGTCATCTTGCAGAAGACAACCGGGCACGCCGAGAGCGCCTGGTGCATTTGCTGGGCGAAATGCTTGTCGAAGCCGATTACTTTGTCGCCGGTAATACCTTCACCC
>JAGLCZ010000134.1 GCA_023145975.1 Candidatus Hydrogenedentota bacterium
TTTGAGATGAATACTGCAATTGCTTTTCGATGTTTCGCTGAACACAAGGTAGATATTGCTCTTGTTGAGGTAGGCATGGGCGGGCGCTTTGATTCCACTAATATTGTGGAACCCATAGCGTGTTCTATTACAACTATTGATTATGATCATACGTTGTATCTTGGTGAAACCCTTGAGAAAATAGCATTTGAAAAGGCGGGTATTATTAAGGAAAATGTGCCTGTTGTTGTCGGAGATGTGGCTGCTGCTCCCATGCGTGTAATTGAAGCACAAGCACAACGTATGAAATCAGTTTTGTACCATCTGAATGAAGAATATCATGTTGTTCCCGGTGGTGATGCTTTACATCCAACTATTTCTTATCAAGGTCAGGGATTTGATATTGGGGATACGCCTATTGGATTGGCCGGTGTACATCAGGTATACAATGCTGCCGTGGCAATTACGCTTGCCTCTCTGATCCGAAGTCGGTTTACCGGTATTACGCCCTCTGTGATTTGTGAGGCACTGAAGACGGTATCTTGGCCTGGTAGGCTTGAACAGGTGATGGATATGCCGCCTGTTATCATAGATGTGGCACATAATCCTGCGGGGTGTCGTGCACTGGCAGATACTTTGCCGCAATGCGTTACGGTATTTTCTGTTTCCTCGGATAAGGATGCTGCGGGTATGATAGATATTTTGGCACCTATTTCTTACCCGTTGATTCTTACGGAATATGCCGGGGGACGATCTCTTGCGTTGGATAAACTTGAATCCCTTGCTGTGCATCATCCGTATCAACGGAGTGCTACCCTTCAAGAGGCAATTCAGAAAGGTTTGCAGTTTGCGACTCCCGAAAAACCTCTTTTGATTACGGGGTCTATTTATGCTGTTGGGGAAGCACGCCGTTTTTTGCTGTCTTATGCCAATGCGCGGTCGGTTGTATTTTGAAGTGGTCAGTATGTCAGAATGGGAGTGTGCATCCCTATATTGAGGTTGATGGGTATTGTCATAGTAACAGTCATTGCAGAGTATGATATTGAAAGTACACGAAAAATCATCTAAAAATGTTCCTTCTCCGTATAAAGAAAAAACGGAAAATAGGGTATATTGGTTGCTGTGCTTTTTGATTTTTCTATTGGGAGTTATTCTTAGAGTCTATGACTTGGGCGGAGAGTCTATTGATCTGGAAGAGTATGCCTGCCTTAGTGCCATAGATGCGCCGGATTATGGTACTTTTTTTGAACAACAGAGGGAACTATATCCTTATGGTGCGCCTTTGGCACCGACCTTGATTTATTATTGGACAAGAATTGCGGGGGATTCCATTGCTACCATACGATTCTTGTTTGCAATGGCAGGGATTATAGTGATGATTTTGGGATATATTGTTGCTCGCTTGTTATTTGATTCCCGCCGGGCAGCATTGGTGATGCTATTGTGTATTTCGCTTTCGCCGGTTCATGTATTTCATTCTCAGGAAGCGCGGATGTATGCTTTGGTATCGTTGTTTACACTATGCAGTGC
>JAGLCZ010000135.1 GCA_023145975.1 Candidatus Hydrogenedentota bacterium
CCCCATAAAGAAGTAAAAGAAGCAATACGCACACGCGAAGAAATCACCCCTGCATTACTTCTCATTCTGCAGGAAACTGATGAATGGATGCGCGAGCACGGATGTGATGAGGAAGCGGATCGAAAAGGTTTTTCTTGTCTGTATGCGCTTCATCTACTCGCACAGTTTCCTGAGACACGTGCCTACCCTCTGGTAATCTCCTTGGCAAAATTACCCGAGGAAGCACTTGATTTTCTGATCGGTGATATACTGACAGAAACACTGGATCGCATTCTGGCATCTGTCTGTGATGGCGATATATCCCTTATCAAAGGACTCATTGAAAACCCCGATGTAAACGAACATGCAAGAAGTGCTGCGCTCTCCGCTCTTAACATTATGGTGGCAGTAGGCGACAAACCGCGCGATGAAATTATGGACTATTACAAATCCTTGTTCAACGGCGGTCTGGAACGATCTTCCTCTGCCGTATGGAATGAACTGATTTACTGTAGTACCCGCCTCCATCCGGAAGAAGTATACGAAGAAATTGCGGCAGCCTATGATGACGGGTTATCCTGTGGTTTCTTTATGAAGCTCAAAGATGTAGATAGAATCAAGAAAATAAGTCAGGAAAAGGTGTTGCAACGTCTCTCCAATGCAACGTACGGTTATATTGACAATACAATCCGGGAATTGCAGTTTTTGGGTTGCGTTAGCAAAGATCGTCCTACACCGCCAGCGCCAGCTGCACAGACTCCCCCCACAACTCCAACCCGGGATTTTCATGGTCCTGGAATGACGCTGCCACCTGAAAAAACCAGTCCCAACGCACCCTGCCCCTGCGGCAGCGGCCGTAAATTCAAAAAATGCTGTGGACGTATCACTTAATCTTTGAATAACGAATAGAGCACAGCACCAGTAGACTCAAACCCACAAGTAACCAATCGCCGAGCAGGCGTTTCGTATTTTCGGGTGCATCAGATATACGAAGACAACCGCGACAAGCGAAGCATCCGGGAGGAAGTTCCTCCTCGCCTTCTTCTTCTCCCTCGATATATTCTCCCTCGCCATCGCCTTCACCTTCAACTGATTCCCCTTCAATTTCAGAGATGGGAAGCAGTCTAAAATCTAATGCAAGAGTACTACCCTCTTCAAGCATAACAGCCTGGCGATCTGCATAATACTCCGGTGC
>JAGLCZ010000136.1 GCA_023145975.1 Candidatus Hydrogenedentota bacterium
TCCCCCCAGTTGGAAACGGCAGCGGAGATACAATCTTCCGTCTCCGTGAAGGTGTCGAACGTTTCATGATCACTGACATCAATAATCCCGGTGCAGGTGCCATAGCACAGAGCACATTGTGGATCATGGCTGACACCCTCGGCGCAGGGCCAGTCATGAAATATTTCAACCACATCCCCGGTGGTTGTAATGTATTGTATATGGATGGTCACGCCACGTTCGTCCGTTACGTGGGTGCTGATGTAGATCAGGCTCCTGACGGTCTTGCTGCTGAAACGATGATGGCTGGTGCTACAGCACCTGTGCTTCCGACCGTTGCGGTTATGCTGGGTGCCTTCTAAGCAAAATCAACTAAACTGTTTGAATGCCCCGATCCCTATGGGATCGGGGCATATTTTTTTTGGTTTTTCGTCAGATCATGGAAAGCATAAGGTATTGAAAAACTGGGAGATTGGCAAGGTTTCAAAGTAAATACAGTATGCAATTTGATTCAAAAAGTGGGAATACCGGGATGACAATTAGGGGGGATGCCGGTACTGTACAATGATGCCTGAAGCATATTGGAATACTCCCCATTTTCGAATTATCCATGCAAAGCCTTCTTGCTGGAAAACGATATGGAACTGGAATAGGGCGGACACACAGGTCCGTCCCTACACATCCCCTCGTCATTGCAGGCCTTGACTGCTGTAGCGGGCCTCACACACCAGCGTCATTCCGCTTTTTATGAGATGAGGGACAAGTCGCATAAAATACGGTCATCCATGATATATATAATTACTTCCAGCAACATATTTTTTTGGTTTATCCGACAAAAGCATACTTGCTTTTCACCTCGGTAGAGGTGACGGAATATGCCAGGGGTTAAGCAAAGCGATACCCCTGGAAAATATTCCGCTGAACCTGTCCATCCTGAAGGGATGGAAGAAAAAGAAGAACGGCTCAAAACAGGGTTGAAGTAGCAATGAAAAGTGGATACAGGTACCGCTCCTTCGTCGTGTTACCAGACCCTCTTTTTGCTATTCCCCAATTTTTGCTGTCATCCCTTCAGTATAAACGGAAGGTTGGTCATTAACACCCCCGGTATCGCTTCGCTCAACCCAGGGCTATCTGAGCTTTCCCCCATCCTTCAACAAATCGCGGGGCAAATTTAGGTAGAGTGGCTTAACTGATATAGCCATCTACCACGTTCATCATACCATCTTCTTCTTGTGATAACAACTTGACCATAGGGGGCTTTTTGCGGTCTTGTGGAGCGTAAGCCATATTCGCCGTAGGCGGATATGGCTGAAGTGGAACGAGACCGCAAAAAGCAACGTGTCTCCTTTCTTCTTTTTTTAGTTTGTACCGTAACATTGTGCAGGTGTCAAGTCATCTAAACTTGTGTGTTGGCGTTCGTAATTGTAGAAGTGAAAATACGCCGATAATCCACGATATAATTCGTGACCATCGTCGTAGGATTTCAGGTAAATATCTTCGTATTTTACGCTACGCCAAAGCCGTTCTACAAAGATATTGTCGAAGCAGCGACCTCTTCCATCCATGCTGATTTTTATGTCTGCGTCGCAGAGTGTACTTGTCCACTCTGTACTGGTAAATTGGCTGTCCTGGTCGGTATTGAAAATGCCTGGACATCCATTTCCCAAAGCATTCTTTAATGTGCGAATACAGAAATCTGCTTCGATCGTACTGGACAATTCCCATGCAATTACATAGCGGCTGAACCAATCCATTACGACTACGAGATACATAAAACCTCGCTTCATAGGAATGTAAGTAATATCGGAACACCATACATCGTTTGGTGAAGAAATCTTGATATTGCGCAATAAATACGGGTATATCATGTGTTCCGGGTGGGGTTTGCTCGTGTGGGGATCAGGTAAAGTTGCCTGCAAACCCATTACGCGCATCAAACGTGCAACGCGTTTGCTGTTGATACAATATCCCGTCTGATTTTAACCAGGTTGTCATGCGTGGAGATCCGTAAAAGGGACGTTTTAAGTAACGTTCGTCTATCTCGCGCATAAGCGCCAGGTTCACAGGTGGCTCGCTCAGATTTGGAGTGTAATATGCACTTGATCGTGGTACCTGCAGCAGACGGCACTGACAT
>JAGLCZ010000137.1 GCA_023145975.1 Candidatus Hydrogenedentota bacterium
CACACCAATCCGGGTAATGTACACAGAACCTGACAATAACGTATTAACCCGCGATGTTTATGTAACGGTAGCGAATACCTCCCTCGTTTCTGTAACCGTAGCAAATAATGCAGCTGCAACGCCCCCGCCGGCACATGTATCCCTCACGCCGGGACAAAGTGAAGTAACTCTTCCCGCTGGCGCATACCCCTTGGAAACAGGACGATTTTTCACTCATACAGCGGTTGAAGCCTCTGTTGACGTAGATGAGGGGTGGGGACTACTTCGGTGGTTACAAGATGGCGTAGAAGTAAGTACAGCACCCACATACAATTTTCAGGTGCAATCCAATGATACAACAATAACCGCTGAAGTTGCCTCTTACGCACTAAGCCTATCGGTTTCTCCCTCTGCTGAATGGGGTGAAATTCTGGCAACTCCCGCTCCTGTATCTGGAACACCGGGATATGCTCCCGGAACCGAAGTCGTGCTTCATGCTGCTTCCCTGCTCCCGGAATCCTATATCCTTCATTCCTGGCAAGTCGATGGCGAAGAATTTGATGGGAGTACAACAAACTTTGGGGAAGAACGTACCCTTTCCATCAATAGAGATACAACAGTAATTGCCAATTTCAAACGTCGCTTACGTGTTGATACGGTCTCCCTTATGGGATTGCCTCTCAATCGTTCCGTACCGGTAGCACTTACCGGTGTTTTCCCGACTTGGATGGGAACAAGTGCAAAAAAATCCAGCAAAGCATCTTTTAGCTTAACAGCAGAAGAAGCCGAAGCGACTTACGAAATCCTCATTGCCGGAGTCGCCGCTTCGTTTATAGCGCCTGCGACCTCGTCCTTACTACCGCTGGGAACAGGTATCACTTCCCTTGATGAAATGGATATGGAATCCAAAAATACTGCGTATATCTGGTCTCCGGAAATACTGGAATTACCTGCCGATCTAACTGAAGTCCCGGTGACCATAAGGAACCGTACAAATCCCCTTAATTTCTTTGAAATACTCTTGCCGAAAGAAGT
>JAGLCZ010000138.1 GCA_023145975.1 Candidatus Hydrogenedentota bacterium
TGACGGTACCGTCACGCAATAATAAAGGGCGTCCACCAACAGCATTGTACAGATTGACTTTGGGCTGTGGCGGTATAGTATCTGCGCTTGTGTTCGGGCGCTCAATAAGAGCAGCCTTATTTTCTTTACTTATGTGCAGCGCAAAACGTGAAGTGCTGGTATCCCATGGGGAAACAATTTCACCATCAGAGACAGCCAGTCCAATCAGTTCTGTATGTCTCTCATTGTCATAGATGAAGTAATTACCATTGATACCAATTTGTGCACCCGTTTTTTTTACAAATTCCAATGTCGTTTCGCACCAGGTTTCACGGGGAGCATCTGTGCCGTTCGTGCCGGTGGTTGTGAAACGAATCCCCGGTGCATCCAATTCGATTTCAATGAGATGTGCCACTTGTGGATCGGGTGCAGCTTTTTCACATCGCAGATAGCGCACGCCTTGAAAGGGGTGTGTTTCTATCTGGACCACAAAAGTTGTTTCGCCTTGAGATGCTGCGCCATAAAATACAAAGAGCAGCAGCAGGGGAATAACATGCCGAAAGGTGAATCTATTTTGGAGGGTATGTATGTGACAATTCATGGATCAATCTATCTGCCGGTATCGCGCTGAATATTTTTTTCAGACGAACAGCAATACTTCCGCTGGAAAACTTCGCAGATGAAGTAGAGTATTTTTTAGTCGGTTGATTACTTGCTGTATAAGATATACTTATTCTTCAATAAACCCGTGATATAGTCCCATGTAATAAGGCAGTAGGTATACGGTACCGCTGCCTAAAGAGTGACCGTTACCGCCATAGTCGAGGGTCCAGGGGTCGGTATTCCAGTGATGAAAGGAGCGCTCGGATACCGGCAGTGTTTTTCCGTTATTTCGATAGCCCCGGTCAGTGCGTCGCGGCTCATAAGGCTCAGAGGCCTGCTGTAATGACAAGCGCATCAGATCAATACGGTGGCTATTCTGGTGTCCCCATCCTATGCGGTCCAACGGGAAATCGATCAGTGTTTCCATGGAATCTTCGAGCCAGCCCTCCCAGATGGAAATGTCATGGGTTCCCCAGGGGTTGGTATGAGTTACGTTCCTTCCAAAAGCGGCATAGATGAAATTGAATAAAGGATTTTGCTCTGGCTGTTCATTGATCCAGGCGGAATAGAAGGAGTAGAGGATCAAGTCGCACAATACTTTATCCTTTGAATACTTGAGCAAATTATAGTAGCACATAAAGGCCATCTCATCATCGGATTGATTGCCCGAACCCGGACCAAAATGAACTTTGTAGTGCATGGCGTTGGTGTGATAATGATGTTTTTCCTGTAAGGTTCTGCTGATTTTTCCATACTTAGGATCGCCGGTCATATATTCTGCCACGGCGAGATAAGAAAGCATGCTCAATGACTTCAGTCCTCGCTCCGGCCACCAATTTTCATCATTGTTCAGGGATTCAGGGTTGTAGATAGACCAGCGGGTATCTGTGCCGTCAATATCCACCAGATTAAATTTGTGAGTGAGGAGATGGTCAGTTAAATCACGCACTACCTCGCGTACCCGTTCTTTTTCCTCTTCCGTATCTGCAACGTAATCGTAGTAAGCCGGGTAGAAGAAATAATGACCATCCAACTCATCAGAACTGGTATCACTTTTCCAGTACCATTTCCCGTCACCGCTTTTGGGCCAGCGCGGTTCATAGATTTTCCATAGGGAATCTCCCGTAGCCCGATGCAGGCGGTCACTTTCAATACGTCCTTCATTGGGGTCAGCACCTTCGGTGGGCAGGATCGTACGCGCTACATAGCCTTTTGGGGGGCGGATTTCACCGGTTTGGGTAACTTTTTGAAGGAAGCGTAAGGCTTCAAAGGCACGTTCTGCACGATCCTTGGCAAGGGGGGCGCCTGTGGCCGCGTAGGCAAAGCATTCGCCCGCACCATACATAGAGGTCCATAATCCATCGTTATCGCTGTCTGTACGAACTATAGCCGACTTATCGCCTGCTTTGGAAAGCCGTACCTCTGACACATAGCCAAAAGGGGTGCGTCGGATGTATTTTTCCATTTCCTCTTCGTAGAAGTCGGCTTTCTCGGCGAGGGTCATGGCTTTGTAGCCAATCCAGCCGATACCCGCATCAGTAGCGATCCAGGCACTGCCGTCCTCATTCACTATCATAGCGCGTGTAGCATCGCCGGGTACCCAGCGTTTTCCCTGTCGGTAGCGCCATTGACCGCCTTTGTAACGGATAACACCACGGGTGGTTCCAAACCATACAGAACCATCATTTCCTGCAGCCATACAGGTGAAATCGTTGTAGGGCAATCCTTCGCTGCCCGTGAGAAATACCCATCCCGCTTCCGTTTGATGGGCGACACCTGCAAGAGTCGCAAACCAGAGATGCCCTGCGTTATCCAGGGTAACTCCCCGCACATCTTTCACGCCCCACTGTCTACCCATGTTATCGTACACCGCTTCTTTTTCATAGCTGCCGTCATCACTTCGAATATAAAGCCCGTCATCAGTTGCCAGTGCCAGAGGGGCATCGATATCTCCTGCGGCTTGTTTTACCGGGATACTATCTTCAGGGAGGGAATTTGCGGGCAGACTGCCGAGAATCCACTTGTTCCCCTGAGCGGATAATCCCTGCTGCACCGGGGTATCTTCTGTAACAGATATCCACTGTTCCCCTGAAAGCTGTGCTGTTCCCGCAGCAGTAACGGCGATGATGGTTTTCCCCTTAACATACAACTCATGTACATCATTGGAGGGCAACCCCTCTGCTGTTGTGTAGCTTTTAGAAATTTCCTGTTGGAAGATACCAATTTTCGCGGGGATATCATTTGGAGCCGCATTTCCCGCTGCTAAAATCCCTGCAATAAGTAATGTCATGAGTGATGACTGCATTCATTGATCCTTTCGTAGTAATCAAGTATTTATCGTTACGCGAGTATCGTCAGCACGACGATACTATCAAAAATATTCTTTAAAGGGACAGGAGAAACCGGGCGAATCGTTCATTAAGTCCTTCTGATGGCTTTTATTTTGTTATAGGCTTCATTCAATGCACGCATAGCATCGTCATCCCCGCCCCGATCCGGATGATGGATTTTTGCCTTTTTTCGGTAGGCACGTTCAATTTCTTCCCAGGACGCCGAAGGTGAAAGACCCAGCAGTCGGAAACAAACTTCTGCATCCCGGCTGCTTCCCGCCGGGGGATCGGGCAGGTGCTCACCGCGTAATTCGCGTAGTGCACGAATTACCTGCGGCCATAGTCCAGTCATACTCAGTGCGAGGATGATGACTACGATAATAACAAATTCCTGTATTCCGGGCATAGTATTATTTAACCTGATGTGTTGAGTAAGGGCTTGGGGGATAGAGGGGGAGAGCACTCAATAACATGGGGTACATCATGACTTATCTTTGAATTTAAAAATATTATCTACGGCTTCACCTGTTTTGCTGCTGTGTTCTGATTCCTTATCAGAAGGTCGGTGGGGATGTCCTTTGCGTATTGCTTGTTCCCGCTGCCAGCGTTGAAATACGGGGATACCTTTCATCAGTAATCCGCCGGTAAGCATACCGCCGAAATGGGTGGCAACGGAAGTGTTCGGATCGCCTGAACGTATACCCACAATATTGAACAGTACCACCAGTATTACCAGCCAGGTTGCTGTGATTGGAACTGGAAGGGGAAACATGTAGAACTTACGATCCGGGTCAATCATGGCAAAAGCCACCAGCACGCCCATCGTTGCGCCGCTGGCGCCGATAACTGTGGGACCGGTACCACTTAATATATACGGTATGCCGGTTGCTAATACGCCCACTGCACCACAGGCCAGATAAAAACGTACGAATTGCCGGGAACCCAAAACGCGCTCGACCTCAGGACCAAAAATAAAAAGCCACAACATATTCATGAAAAGGTGCATGAGCCCCCCATGCAGGAACTGGTAGGTCAGTGGGGTCCAGATAAATCCGGAATAAAATTGTAAGGGCTCGAATCCCAGCCAGTACATCAGCGAAAGACGGGCGGAGCCTGTCCGCAGGATCAGCCATGCTTCTGCAGGCATGATCAGCAATTGAAATATAAATAGAGCAGCATTTAACAGGATAAGACGTTGTACGGCCCAGGTAATCTTGGACATTGGCATAGACATCTTCGCATTGGGTTCATAATATTGCTGCATGAATTAAGTTTCTCATAAATGTATAGCGTACATATCCAATTTACTGTTTGTAGATTGGACATATAAAGAATCATTATTGCTCCCTATTGTACACAAAAAAGAAGGGGTTCTGAAAGTGGATGCACAATCAGGAAATAGTTTGAACGTAAGGTTCAAAAGAGTCCCCTGCTAAAATCACGAAAAAAGAGGGAAGAATGGGAAAAATATTGGGAAAAGTATTTGGGGCAGACTGCGTGTTGTTATGCCTGAAACTTGAATGGAGGGCATACCTTCACGCAGAGTTATTTTGATTATTCCCTTGTATTCCTGCTAGGATATGCCTGTGGTATCTTGAAGTGGACTAGTGTGGAATGATGGGTCCTGATGGCAGGAAAAGCGTAGAAGCCGGGGTATAATTGTTGAATACTGCAACTGTAGATCGTTCCAAAGAATTTGAGGATCTGGTGCTGGAGCACACGGATCTTCTCTATGCCGTTGCATTGCGTTTAACCCGTAACCCCGTGGATGCGGAAGACTTGACCCAGAACACCTTTGTGAAAGCGTTACGTTTTCACCATAAGTTCAAAAAAGGTACTTATATCAAGGCCTGGTTGTTAACGATTTTACGTAATACGTTTATAAATGAGTATCGTCGTAAGTCGCGCAGGCCTTCTGAAGTGGAATTATCGGGCATAGAAGCAGCACCTGACACCCGACCGGATCCGGATATTTTTTTCGATCCCCAATCTGGGAATCGGGAAGATTTACTTGAGTTGGTGGATGATCCAGTGCGCAAGGCTGTGGAGGCGTTACCTTCCGATTTTCGGGAGGCGGTAATCATGGCTGACATGGAAGATATGTCGTACAAGGATATTGCAGATGTAATGCAGTGTCCTTTAGGAACCGTGATGTCCCGTCTTTATCGGGGTCGCAAAATGCTGCGGGATGCCCTTGGTGACTATGCACGCAAGCATGGCATTCATGTAGATTGACTTCTATATAGAAGTCGTACTGAACGTTTTGATTCCAATCCAAAGAATACCCCATGTATTTTTTGAGTCGTTTTTAATAGCACGAAAATAGTTCTTACAATTGCACACAGGAGATAGCGCAATGGCAAAATACAATATTGGTTTGTTACCGGGCGATGGCACAGGTCCGGAAGTACTGGACGAAGGTATAAAAGTAGTGCGAGTTGCTGCGGAAAAATTTGGATTTTCCATTGATACTACTGCATTTGATTTTGGCGGCGACCGCTACCAGAAGACAGGGGAGATTTTACCGGATTCAGCCATTGACGAATTTCGGAAATTCGATGCATTATATTTGGGTGCTATCGGCCATCCTGATGTGGCACCGGGCATCCTTGAAAAGGGCATTCTATTACGGGTGCGCTTTGAATTGGATCAGTACATCAATCTGCGCCCGGTGAAATTATATCCCGGCGTGGAAACACCGATTAAAGATAAGGGTCCAAAAGATATAGACTTTGTAGTTGTCCGTGAAAACTCTGCGGGGTTATATACGGGTGCAGGGGGTATACAGCGCAAGGGGACCCCTTACGAAGTGGCTATGCAGACTATGGTTTATAGTCGTAACGAAGTGGATCGGTG
>JAGLCZ010000139.1 GCA_023145975.1 Candidatus Hydrogenedentota bacterium
CGAAATCCCCGAGGAAACACCAGAACCTCCCCCTGCAGCAGTACGTCAAGACGCGCCTGAAAAAACACCTGTAAAAAGGATTGAACCTTCGCCTGAGCCTTCCCCTTCAATAGATATAGATCAAGACACGCACGGAAAAACACCTATAAAAGCACCTACTGCGAATGCAGGGGAACAGATGAAATCCCATGCCCCCGAAGAGTTAGTCAAAACATTTTTTGGAACTCCCCCGGTAACTTGTACAAGCACAGAATTGAAAGATATTCAAAAACGCCTGGCCGCCGTTTATGCTGCCAATCAGACTATTGCCAGTGAGCAATCCCTTACGAAAGTCTTTGAAAATATCATGAGTGAAGTCTTTTCACTGGTCAAGGCACACAACGGTCTGATCATGCTCAAACAGGAAGACGTAAAGGAACTGGCTGTTGAATATGCACGCCCATCGAAAGACGGAAACGAGATACATGTAAGTTCCACCATTATCAATCGTGTATTTGATCAGGGAGAAGCTATTATCACCAACAACGCTTCCCAGGACGCACGCTTTAATGGCGGCATGAGTATTATCAAGGCAGAAATAAGCTCTGCCATGTGCGTTCCATTAACTCATCAGGGAGAAAAACTGGGCGTCATCTATGTGGATAATCGCGGCACAACCAATGCTTTTGAAGATAGTGATCTGGAAATGCTGGTAGCTGTGGCAGCACCTGCTGCAACGGCTATCAAAAATGCTCGATACCTTGGTATGATTGAGGATGCGTATGATGATACGTTAAAAGCTTTAGCCAACGCCATAGAATTGCGAGATCACTACACCGTGGGTCATACCTTGCGTGTTACCAATTTCGCCGTTAAAATGGCCCGTGAATTGAAATGGGACGAAGAAAAAATATCCGAAGTGAAGCGAGGCGGTGTATTGCATGATATTGGCAAGATCGCTGTTGATAATGCCATCCTCGGGAAACCTGGAAAGCTCACAGAAGAAGAATTCGCCCAAATGCAGGTACATCCTGATCGTGGCGCCGATTTACTTCGAGAGGTTAAGTTTCTGCACCCCCTCATCTCCTACTGCCTTTGCCACCATGAAAAATGGGATGGAAGCGGGTATCCCTGTGGATTGAAGGGAGAGGATATACCCATTGAGGGGCGTATTATTGCAGTAGCTGACGCTTTTGATGCTATGACCAGTACACGCCCTTACCGAAAAGGTATGGCTCCGGACATAGCAATTGAACGGCTAAAGGAAGGTAAAGAAAAACAATTCGATGCAACAATGGTAGATGCATTAGAAAAATGTTTTGAATCAGGAAAAATAGACCGAATACTTCAAGATTATTATAAGAATGAGGCACGCAGTATTGCCTGCCCCTTCTGTAGTACCTTTATACGACTTGATGACAACACAGACAATAGCAGTGAAATTGAGTGCTCTGTATGTCATAAAAATGTGCGTGTAATAAAAAAAGAAGAAACTTATTTCGGAGTACTTGCAACAAAAAGATAAATCTTAAAAAGAATATGCCTTATAAGAATATATTGCAAAATAAAATAAGTGTGCGGCAATACCTGCTATTTTTCTGATGGAAGTGAGTACTCTTACTCTGTTGAAGTTTCTTGAACCCAGTGGTGCTTGTAAGAAAATATAATATATAGCGTCCTCGTGCAGGAAGGTATCGTGCTCTTGTCAGATTTTGAAACAGGAAGCAGCTATACCGAATCTGAGCGATACAAGAATTCACAAATACACTTTCTTCGCCCCTATTTGTCGGCGGCAGTGACTCAAGGAAATATTACTCCATGAAAAAAATAATTCCACAAGATTATAATACGCACCGTTCCTACGACTGGTTGCATATTGCAGTTACGGCTACAATGCTTCCCGCCCTGATCGCAGCTATTATCTTATTTATTCCTGTTCTTTCTGAATGGGCATCCCTCCTGCTTATTAAAGTATTACTGGTATACTACGGGGTATGCTCGATTATTCTAGTCATAAAACTAAGACGCTATCCGCTCATTCTACAAGACCGTATGATAAGACTTGAAATGCAGTTACGACTTTCGAAACTGCTGTCCCCTGATGAACAGTGGCAAATTAACGGCCTTGATAATGACCAACTTATTGCACTGCGTTTTGCTTCCGATGAAGAACTTCCCGAACTGGTTCATACCGTCCTTAATGAACAGATATCCAATCGCAACCAAATCAAACGCATGATTAAACAGTGGACTCCTGATCACGACCATATTTAGTTGTCACACTAAAAAATGTGATCCTCGTAATGGATACTCCTGGGTATGGATCATTACAATTATTTTAATGATTCGTCCAAAACTCCTACCCCTGTTATCTGGAATAATCCGGTTCATCCGACAAAAGCGTACTTTCTTTTCACCTCGGTAGAGGTGACGGAATATAGCCGGGGGTTAAGCAAAGCGATCCCCCCGAAAAGTGTTCCCCTGAACCTACCCATCCTGAAGGGATGGCAGAAAAAGAAGCACTGCTCTACTGTCATGATTCTAAAACTCCAAATATATCCCTTGCCATACCAGTCAGAAAGGCACCCAAAGAATCTATACCGCCCCCGTACCGTTCCTTGTGAAGCTGTCCCCCCCCATGTATAGGATTTCTACTATAAAAACGGCGATCCCAAATGGAATACTATCCATAAATAAATATTCTGTTGAATTCTTACTCATCACTACAGTAAAGTAATCTCGGACTAAATATACGCTGAGGCAATACCGTCTGGAACATAGAAAATTGACAAATAAACACAGCCTATTCTCAGTATGCTTCTTTTATATTTATTAGATCGTAGTCTGCAAAAAATAGGTGGAGATATATCTCCAAACTCAGGAATTTAGAATCATGATTGGAAATACCATATTGCGCAAGAACATGATATGGATACCAAACCTAATCCTTATAGGACTAAGTATCTTAGTCTGCATACTGGGAAGCGAATTCTGTACCCGAATGTTTCTACCCCAACCCGACATCGCAGAATGGTATCAACCCCACCCCTTATACCATCATATTCTTAAATCCAACTTTCATCAACGGTA
>JAGLCZ010000014.1 GCA_023145975.1 Candidatus Hydrogenedentota bacterium
AGCGGCGAGTGGGACTTTGGTGTTTCAGTTGGTTTGGGCGGTGAAGAAAATGGTTACCCTGATCCTGAAAACGCTTTCACCGGTGAGTATGTATATGGAGTAAACCTTTCCGGTGACTATGAGCGGACTATTGCGGGACCTCATTATTTACTTGCAGGGCCGATAGACTGCACAGGCTATGCAGCGATAACCCTGCAATTTCAGCGGTGGCTGAATACCGATTTTCCGCCCTATGCATCTATTACTATTGATGTATCGGATGACGGGGAGAACTGGACGCAGATATGGCATAAACCCGGCAATAACTCGTATATTATAGACAGTAAATGGACCCGTTGCACCTACGGCATCGGTGATGTTGCCGACAATCAGTCGGCAGTATATATTCGCTGGGGCTACCAGACCTTTGATGGTGTTTATTCCTTTTCCGGTTGGAATATCGATGATATTGAATTGCTGGGTGTTCTTATAGAGAAGCTGGCAGTAACGCCGTATATGGATTTTGAAACGGATGGCTACGAGGAGGGGCCGTTCCAGCCTGTATCCACTATATATACACTTACAAACCGTAGTAATACACCCCTTGACTGGCAGGTGCAGCAGGATGCTGCATGGCTTGATATAACTGATACCAACGGGACGTTGGCTGCACTTGGACAAACTGCAATTTCCTGTACTGTAAATGACGAAGCGGAAGCACTGTCGCCGGGACGTTATGTTGCGGTTCTGGCATTTACGAATCTCACGAATGGGTTCACCCAGGAAATAAAAGCCGTGTTGCAAATACATAGGCGTCCCGGTGCCATTCAGGTTACAGATTCAGTTATTCCGGAAGATGATCAGATTGTTCCGTTTGGCAGTGTCCCCGTCGACGAAGTACGCGAGGCATATATCTATTTGGAAAATACCGATACGCAGCACGACCTTAGTATTGAAGACCTGTTTCTGGGCGGATGGTATGTAAATGATTTTGAAGAGGGAAATGCGCAGGACTGGATGCCGGTGGAAGAGGAACGATGGGCAGTTGTAGATGGCGAATACCGGGGCTGGGCGCAACAGTATCAGACCACGGTACAATCCGTTTATACGGGGGCTGCCTGGCAGGATATTGCTATGACGGCGTGTATGCGTAGAACAGGAAGTCCTGATTGGGTCGCCGCTCTTTTTGTCCGTGCATCCCACGATTTTGATTTTGCCACTTTCAGCGGCAGTGCCTATGTTATTGGTATTAATGGGAACGGTGCCTATTATGTCATGAAAGTGGCAGCTGGTGGATTTATATGGCTGCAGCCCTGGACGGCTTCAGCGCACCTGGGTGCTGGTGACAGTACAAACACGGTAACGGTGAGTATCAACGATGATCGTATCCAGCTTTATGCCAATGGAAATCTATTGTTCGCAGATACCGATGCCTCCCCGTTGGCGGGGGGTACGATAGGTATTGGCGGGTACAGCGGTAATGACGGTCCCGATACCATTTATTATTTTGATCGAATTTCGATAATGTCTCCTCTTCCATTCGAGGAGTTGCTGCCTAAAATAACGGGTACATACACCGGTGAGGAGGGAACACCCTACAGGGCACCGGTAACAATGGAATACCCAGAGAGCAAAAGTAATACAGTCAGTGAAAATAATCGTTTACTTTCGTTGTTTTCCGAATTCTTTTTTCTGCCTGAGGCTCCCGTACTACCGCTGACATTGGCACCGGGTGAACAGCTGACACTACCCGTTTATTATACTCCCTCTACGGCGGAAGAACATGCGGACATTTTGTATGTTGCAACGAATGATTCGGTTAGCCCCCGGGTAACGGTATTGCTTTCAGGAGAAGGGCACGACCCGATACAGTTGGAGGGCGAATTGGAAGGTGAACCCGCAGAAGG
>JAGLCZ010000140.1 GCA_023145975.1 Candidatus Hydrogenedentota bacterium
GTCAACTGCTCATCCACCTTATCGTAAATATGGTCGCCCAGACTAAAAGTTTGAATCAAATAAAACATCATCGCAAAAAAAGGAACTAAAAATAACAGCGTAGCAAAAGTCAGTGCAGAAGCCCGCAGCAAAAGGGTTTCTTCAACCAGTCCCTGTACAAGCAGGATAACTGCACGCACCTGCTTAATGATTAATCCAGCGGGCACTTCCTCGCCCGGGGCACCAATACGCCATATATCATGGGTAACAAATCGATGCCCACGTTCAATAGACGCACGAAAATTCTTTATACGTTCTTTAATGGCTATCTTCATGATTTTTCCCGAAAACATTTTCAAACTTCGCAAAACTCTGCCAAGTATACAGGTACATTAAACACAAATACCCATCACGAAAACAAACCGCAGCGAATATTTAGCTAATTACGCATACACACGCCACCTAAAAGTTGCATTCTATCCCGTTCGATTGATAAAATACAGCCCGTTTGAGATACATTTATTCCCCGATAGCTCAGTTGGTAGAGCGGATGGCTGTTAACCATTAGGTCACTGGTTCGAGTCCAGTTCGGGGAGCCAGTATATTCCCGGTCACTCTGAAAATGAGTGACCGTTTTTTTTGTGAAAACAAGGACGGAAAATTGCTGTCGATTTGACCGAACAACACCTCCTGTATGGCGTGAAGTGGAACCCGGACGCTACATCAGTGAAAATTGTTGCCGATCTGTATTATCGGAGGAAAGTGTAGCGCCCGACTTTCATGTCAGGCGGACACAGTGAAGATATTGCAGGCAAGTCACTACCGATTCCGACAATGTACAGAAATCCCTTTACACAAGCCAAACGCTTTGTGGTCCCCCTTTTCATTCGCCCGTTTAAAATCCCTGCGGGCGGTAAAAAACAGTACCGTCACCATAAATTACATACTGAATCTATAAATACGCATCATTCGAATCCGGTCAGACGAAGCGCATGCTGTACTTTATCTCGCTGGTCAGAATAAACACCGACATCATCAGCGTAGTTCCGCCAACGAGAAAGCACCTGCCGAACTTCATTCAGGATTGTTTTGAATTGTCCACGTTTGAGCAATGCCGCCTTGCCGCATTGCTCAAAGTCTCCCAACCTGAAGTTATCCTGCTTTCCGTTAATCGTCATCTGGTGACTGGCTGTCCATTGCCCCGCAGGTTGATAACTGTAAGTTATGTCAAACGCCGGTGCTAACGACCACCTGCCGCGGCGATCCATGAGAAAGGCAATATTTTTCACATGATCATCCTGATTACGCGCGAGAACATTAAACACCATTCGCCGGAACAGTTGTGCCGTTGCTGTTGCGGACATATCTAATCGCCGCATCACATCAAACGCCTGTTCGTAACTGTGCGCACCTGCCATGTTAAAATCCAAATGCGCCATGGCTGCGAAAGATTGCATATGCAGCTTATCGCCGTCAGGACGGTCGAAACGGCGAGTCATAAAATGTTTTCTATTGCTTTCGGAAAATAGGCGGCACGCACTCATCATAATCCCGCAATCGATCGCCATCTTTGAGTAGGCATATTCAATTAGACCGTATCCCTGTGGATCAGCAAACTCCTTGTCACCGTT
>JAGLCZ010000141.1 GCA_023145975.1 Candidatus Hydrogenedentota bacterium
CTTTATTGTTTTGTTATGGGTCTGCATTGCGCTGACCGCCTGCCAAACTGCGACAACCGCCCCGGAATCATTCAATGTATCAACATCTGCACAGCAAGACGATGCAGCCCTCCAGACCGGGGAACCGGAAATTACAGCACCCGTACTGCCGGCAGACCACTGGTTAGCAGGAACCAGTGATGCAGAAGACATGGTTCCGGCAAGTATTGCCGCGCCGGCATCACGAAAACTGCTGGCACGTTACAACAACGCTTATCTGGAACAAATCGGGGAAGACCGTGTGCTCCACCTGAAAGGCTCTCACTACGAAATGGGCTATCAGCACGGCACCCTGATGAAAGAGGAAATTATACAGGCGTCCAGGCGGTTACGTGCCATTGGGGGTATCTCCTGGAAAGGTAATTTTGAAGCAAGTTTACAGGAAGCCTGGGATCGCAGCAGTCCCTTTATCCCCGAAAAATACAAACAGGAAATTCAAGGCGTAACCGATGCTACCGGCTTACCGCTCCAGGAAGTTCGTGACTTTAGCATCTTTCCTGAACTATTCCATTGCAGCGGATTCGCACTGTGGGGAAAATCCACAGCAGACGGTGAACTGTTACACGGGCGGGTATTGGACTACATGCGTTCTGCCGGACTGGATCAATGGGCACTTATTATTATTCAGGAACCAACGGAAGGAAATGCCTTTGTAAGTGTCGCGTACTCGGGAATGCTGGGAAGTGTGACAGGGATGAATAATCAGCAAATCGGAATTGGAGAAATGGGCGGGCACGGGTCCGAAAAATGGGATGGTATGCCCATGACTTTCCTCATTCGCGAATGTCTGGAATCAGCAAATACACTGGACGATGTAGTACGCATCATGACTGATGCCCCGCGCACCTGCCAGTATTACTATGTCATCAGCGATGCCAAAGCCGATAATGGACGGGGCTCAGCCTATGGCGTTGCTGCAGAAATAGACAGTATCAAATTTATTGCGCACAAGGAATCCTACCCCCAGCTGCCGCGTCCTCTGGAAGATGCCGTCACCCTTTCTGCAGGGAATCGTTACCAGTGCCTGGTGGATCGTGTGGAAAAACAATATGGAAAATTCACACCGCAGCTCGCCCTTGACCTTATGGCACGCGGTGTATCCATGACCAGTAATATGCACAACGTTCTATTCAAGCCGCGTACCTTCGAATTATGGGCAGCCAATTCAACAGTCCGCAAGCCTGCGTGTAACCGTGACTACCGCCATTACGACGTTTCGGAACTGATGCGCGAAGAACCGAAAAATTAAATATCATCTCATTGAAAACCTTTCTGTCGCTATAACTTTTGTTCTACATATTCAATATGCGATTATATATCGCTTCCCGGAACAAAAACGATAAAGGTATTCAGTGATGAAACAAATAGATATTCTAAGTAGATTTGCAACCCACACAGGGCACTTTCCCCATAAAGAAGTGAAAGAAGCAATACGCACACGCGAAGAAATCACGCCTGCATTACTTCTCATTCTGGAG
>JAGLCZ010000142.1 GCA_023145975.1 Candidatus Hydrogenedentota bacterium
CAGGGCGGCCAGCCCATTCCCTGAACAAAGCCGTTTACAGCCCATAACATCATATGTAATGGAAAGCTGGATACACTACCAAAAGCGAAATTACAACATGCCGTTGCCAGAAGACCACATGCCATAAATATGCGGGGATTACTTCGATCCGAAAAGGACCCCATCAGAAACTTTCCCAATCCATAACAAATCGCAGTAACTGCCAGAAGCGTACCCATATCAGAATGGGCATACCCCAGTGCTCCTTCAATATCTTTTGCGACAACAGACAGATTATTACGCACAAGATAGAATGCGGCATAGCCAATAAAGGTGGCTTCGAGAATTTGCCAGCGGAATCGGGGATAAAGACGTTTTACTTCTTCTTCCGAACGTCGTGCAATATGCGGTGCCGGCGCAAACACATTTTTGAAAGACATAGAACTACTTCCTTTTAATATCCCAATTGAAGAGGAAAAGTATGCAGCTTAACGGGGAATAAAAACCAGGCTGCAGCATATATTTTCATCTCAAGCAATAGACAAAAAAAAGCAGGATAACCCGTCATGGGGTATCCTGCTTTCATATAATCATTACAGTAAAATATATCCTTCAAGTATCTGTACTGCCTATAAACAATAGTACAAATCCATCAGCGCTACTTAGAACAAGTATTCGGGTTCCAGTACGGCGTCATAATTGATATCTTTATCACTGAAGGGAAAGCTTACCACTTCAAACATGCCGGTACCTGTGCGCATGACGGCACGCGCTGTGCCAAGCACGGGAACAACACCCATAAGATAACCAAGGGGCTTGCCTTTTTTAAGGTTCTTATCAAAGGTCATTGGGATTTCTGCCCAGCCAAACATGATGTTTGACAGACCCCGCCCCATCTTGGTCAATGATTTTTCCATACCTGTGGGCTGCGGTAACTCCAATTCAGGATTGTAGAGTTGTGCCTGAACCGGCATAACAAATCCTGCCAGCATAAAGCCGGCAACTACCAAAAACGCCACTGTACCAATAGAAATTCTATTTGTAATCACGTGATTACCTCCAGTAAAAACCTCGGTTCTACACAACACTATGAGTAAAGTTTACCAGAAATGGACACCCGTGTCAATAGTTTATTTTTTTACCGATAAACTTGCATCCACACACTGGAAAATTCACCGTTGGAAGATCACTTCTCCGGTGTAAAATGCAGCGAAGCAATCACTGGATAATGGTCGGAAGGGTAGCGCCCCTCTTCATTATAAATGATGGTTTCACAGCGGGAAACTTTTAGCGATCCGCGGGAGATAATCCAGTCTATACGCCGATCTGCATCCGGTTCCGGAGCCTTAAATGCCGACCAGGTAATTGTCGGTCCCACCCGTTCTTCCGCTTCCACCCACGCATCAGAAAAACCGTTCTCCATAGCAATTTCATAGGGGCGGCTCTGCTGTGCTGC
>JAGLCZ010000143.1 GCA_023145975.1 Candidatus Hydrogenedentota bacterium
ACAAAGTATATCGTTATGAATATGTGCGTCCGAAGTACTGGAACAACAGCACAGGCGATTCTTATTCACGTTTTATTGATCACGAAACAGGTCAGCCAACTCCGGCGTTTGCCAAAGGCTATCATCTGGGTAGTGCCGCTGTTGACGGCGATTTGGTTATTGTGACAACTGTAAATATTTGGGATGGTGAAAAGATTGATATATTTGTCTCCCGTGATCTGAAAACCTGGGAGTCGTGGAATGCCCTGACCCTGCCCGGCTACGGTATGTTTAACACGTCGTTATGTCGTGCAAATGATGAATATGTACTTATGTTTGAAGTGGGTAAGCCTGCTGCGGCAGCAGGGAAGCGATTTACAGCACGGTTTGCAACGTCAAAAGATCTGAAAAGATGGACATTGACGCCATCAGAATGTACCTATGCCAAAGATCGGTATACGGCACCTCACTGCCTTCGGTATCGTGACGGGTACTATTATAATTTTTATCTGGAAGCGACAGGGGAGGGATATGAACAATATGTGGTGCGTTCAAAAGATTTGATTCATTGGGAATCCAGCCCCTGCAATCCGGTGCTGCGTGCATCCGATGAAGACAAGCAGATTGCCAATCCCAAACTCACGCAGGCGCAGCGCCTTCGCATTCGGGATGCTAAAAACATTAACAATTCAGATTTTGATTACTGTGAATATAAGGGCGAACTTATTATCAACTATTCCTGGGGCAATCAGCATGGCGTTGAACATCTTGCTGAAGCGCGTTACGCGGGTACGGAAGCGGATTTTTTAAAGGTATTATTTCCGTAATACCTGACAACTCATTATAAGGCGATATAATTTATGAAGAAGAAACCAGTGCGAAAAATGACGGGTAAACCAAGACGTGCTTCAAAATCGACGGAATCCTGCGTCAAGGAAGCAACTATATCAAAGCAGATATGGAAACCCGGTTCAATGTTGTTTCCGTTGCCGGTGGTAATGGTTACTTCGCAGGATACGGAAAAGCGGCGTACCAATATATGTACGGTGGCATGGACAGGTACGGTATGTACGGATCCGCCAATGTTGTCCATATCGCTGCGAAAAGAACGGCATTCTCACAGTTTGATTAGCGCGTCCCGTGAATTTGTGGTGAATGTCCCTGCTGTGCCCCAGGTGCGCATGACCGATTACTGCGGGGTGGTTTCCGGTCGTGATGTGGACAAATTCAAAGAAACGGGATTAACGGCGTCCCCTGCTTC
>JAGLCZ010000144.1 GCA_023145975.1 Candidatus Hydrogenedentota bacterium
CACTTCTTTCCAGGCGTCCAGTGCTTTTTCGTAATGTTTTGCCGCTTTCAAGACATAGGCGAGTTGTTCACGCATCCCTATTTCATCCGGCCACTTTGGAATGCTGTCCTCAAGTTCTATGATGGCATCATCGTAACGACCTAGACGGTAATAGGTAGCGCCAAGATAACGGCATACATTCATCTTGGGGGTCCAGTCGTTTTTCAATATATTGAGGTGTTCAATAACAAGCCGGTATTCATGAGCGGCATACAGTTTTTTCACCAGCCGCCATCGCTGCGGATGGTCTTCCGGGTTACTTTCAACATGTGCCGCAACATCCCACATTTCAGCCATAACGATATCCTTTTCCAGACGTACACCCCGTTAATCAAAAGACTAACGCCGCAGGAACACCTTTTACTTTTATATACGCCAAGGCATCAGCGCACATAAATCCTTTCGTAATTTCTTCTTCTTTACTATAGCAGAATGAGTATAAATACGGATAAAAACTATTTTTTCTTGCGTTTTCCCTTACGTGCCGCTTTTTTATTTGCCTTATATTTTTTTAGGCGGGCACGGTACCATACTTCATTTCCCAGCCAATTCAGGACTCCTGAGAGAAGTGCGGCAGAAAAAATCCCCATGACAACCCGTGTCAATGGAGAAGCGGTATCGTATGTAATCTGATATACACCATAAATGCAGGGAGCAATAAGAAGTGCGGTTGTGCACATCCATATTAGCCAACCTATGACTTCACTACTTTTTAAAAAATCTGGTACTTTCAAAAGTTTCTCCTGTACGATACTTCATTTTTCTTCAATAGGTAATGTAATTTCAAAACATGCGCCGCATTCTTGTTTTAGGAGTACAAGCACACCGCCATGTTCCTGGACTATTTTGCGGGCACATGCGAGACCCAGCCCCGTTCCGTGAGTGCCTTTAGTAGAAAAGAAGATTTCAAATATATTTTCGTGCATATCCTGAGGGATACCGGGACCGTTATCGGAAACCGCTATCTTCAAACATTTTTCTTCCGCACGTTCTGCAGTGATATTAATACGTCCATTCGTGTCTGGAACGGCATCAGCAGCATTGGTAACGAGGTTCATCAGGCAGCGGTATAATGCGTCGGGATCAGCGTAAACGGGTCCTATGTTTGCAGGCACCTGAATTTCGACTTCAATATTTTTTCGGTTAAATAAATCACGCATAGTCTCGCAGGCATCTACAATGATACGCTGCACATCACATTTTTCAATAAGCGGTTTACGTGGTTTGGCATATAGCAGCAGGTCCTGCACAAAATTGGAAATACGATGTGTGCTGCGCCGCAGCACGGGCCACGTATTTTTAACGAGTTCCGTGTTCCCGCTATCCAGTCCCATTTCGATGAGTTCGGCGCTGCTGCTCAAGCCGGTCAGTATATTCTTGATGTGATGGGTTAGACCGGCAATAGCTTGTCCGATAGCCGCCAGCCGTGTAGTCCTAATCTGCTCTTCAATAAGACGTGCGTTTACGACAGCGGAAGCCGCTACAGCACCGAACATCTCCATCACATACTGGTCAAGGGGCGAGAATGCTTCCCCATCCAATTTATTGACCAATTCGAGCACACCTATCAGCCGGTCGCGTTCAATCATGGGAACTGCCAGAATATTGCGTGTTTGGAATTGGGTCATCTCATCTGCATTTCCATAGAAACGGGAATCTGTTTTCACATCCGGCACATGAATGGTAATTCGTTCCTGTGCTGCCGCCCCTGCAATACCCTGCCCAGGTTTTAGGCGTATTTCCCTTTTGAGTGTTTCCTGATCGCCGCTGTCTCCCAGAGCCACCCGAAAATAAAGTTCATCCGTGACCTCATCATAAAGGATAACCGATGCGGCTTCCGCACGTGCTACGGCACGCCCTTCTTCACTGATTCTTTCCAGCAGCGTATCGAGATCCGTCAGTGCGGTCATAAGCCCATGGACATGATACAGGGCTTCCACCGCCCGATTAATATCAGCCGGTGATGCGTGTTCCAGCCAGGGTAATGTGCGAAATTCAGATGCTGTCATTACGAGTTGTTTACTTTTTCGGTTGTCAAAAATACACAGCGTACGTATAGCATAATACAGATGACGCGAACCCTGCAACATCTAAGCGTTCAATCTTCAGTTTGCGGGATAGTTTTAGGGTCTATATGTTTATTCGCTTCGCCGGGTTTCATCAGTGCAAATTGTGCCAGAGTAAGTGCGCCTGTTTTTCCGTGTATGCTTGTTTCCAGGGCAGGTCCAACACAACTTGGACAGCCTGCTTTGCAGGGGCAATCGGTGAGCAGTGTCATGGCTGCTGCTATCAATGCTTTATAATGGGTGTATAGCTTTTCGCTATAGCCCACGCCGCCGGGGTAACGTTCATACAGGAATATAGAGGGTTTTTGAGATTCCGGTGCACGCAGCATGAATGTGGCGAGCATATCACTCGGATCGCATACTACATGGATGGGTGCTACCTGTCGCAGCGCATTGGACAGTGCGTGTAGTGCTTCGCCCAGCGCTTCTTTTCCCAGTCCGCAAGCCGTTTCAATGTCTTCAGGAAACTCGATCCAGAAACCGGTGGTATGCATGGTTTGTTCCGGAAGATCAATGTTGCCCCAGCCCACATTTTCATGGGTGCCGAACTTAATTTTTTTGTAAATGGTGGGTAACCAGGTAACGCTGAGTTCGCCCATACACGTATTCGCCATTTCCGTACCGGATTCCTGAATGCGATTGATAACACGAAGGTCAACTTTCAGCTCCGCATCGGTGTAATAATCTACATCTACAGGGCGTGCATAGGCTTTGCGGTCATCCATATCAAGCTGCTCAATGGTATATTGGCGCGTTTCGTGTAGGTATACGGCGTTTTGGTATACCTCTACGGGCGCGTTGAAATAGTCTACTTCGCCGATGACCCTGCCGTTATCTGTAGTATCCAGTATTACTATATTGCCCGGTGCGGCAGTGCGCAGACTGATGTCCGAGGCAGGATAGGTTTCGGCACTCCAGTGCCAGCGTTTTTTAACCTTGCGCAGGATACGGATCTCCGCCAGAAAATCAAGTAACTCTTCCGTGCTTTTTGCATCCAGACCGAAACAATCCCCTTCGTTGAAAGGCAGTTCGAAGGCGGCACATTTCAAGTGGCTGGTCAGTACGAAGAGATTGTTGGAATCGATGGTGGCATTTTCCACGGTCTGGGTAAAGAAATAATCGGGATGACTGATGATGTATTGGTCCAGGGGGGCACTGGATGCGACCAGTATTACAAGGGCGGCACTGTTACGTCTGCCCGCACGTCCTGCCTGTTGCCAGGTACGGGCTACGCCGCCGGCATATCCGCACATAATGCACACGTCCAGCGAGCCAATATCAATACCCAATTCGAGAGCGTTGGTGCTGACCACGGCAATAACGTCACCCTTGCGGAGGCCCTGCTCAATTTCCCGGCGTTCTGTGGGCAGATAGCCGCCGCGATACCCGCGTACTTTTCGGGTATCTCCTTTCTTTTTAGCCACGGCTTTTTTGAGATAGGTGGTGATGAGTTCCACCCGCAGCCGACTGCGTGCAAAGATGATGGACTGCACATTACGAAACAGCAGGGATGCCGCCAATCGTCCTACCTGTTTCACGCTTGATGCGCGTATCCCCAGTTCATAATTTACTACCGGCGGATTAAAAAACAGGAAATGTTTCTCGCCGGACGGGGCACCATTATTACTCACCAATTCGACGGGCATCTCCACCAGGTTTTCCGCCAGTTCCTGTGGATTAGCGATGGTGGCGCTGCAGCAAATGAATTGCGGCGAAGAGCCGTAGAAGGCGCATATCCGTTTCAGACGGCGGAGAACATTGGCAAGATGGCTTCCGAATACGCCGCGGTACTGATGAATTTCGTCGATTACTACATAGCGAAGATTCTCGAAAAGACGTATCCAAATGGTGTGATGGGGCAGGATGCCTGCATGAAGCATGTCTGGATTTGTTACCACAATATTGCCTGCAGTACGTACCGATTTACGTGCAGAAGAAGGGGTGTCGCCGTCGAAGGTATAGGCACCAATTTTAACGTCAAGTGCTTCGATGGTATCCGTCAACTCGACGACCTGATCGTGACTTAATGCTTTCGTGGGGAACAGGTATAAGGCACGGCTGTTTTCATCCTTTAGTAATTGGTTCAGCACGGGCAGGTTATAGCATAGCGTTTTACCGGAAGCCGTTGGGGTTACCACGCAAACATGTTTTCCCGATTCCAGCGCTGTAAAGGCATCCCGTTGATGGGTATACAACTGCGTGATCCCCCGTTTGCGAAACCCTTCGATTAGTGCCGGGTTGACCGAGTCCGGGAAAGCCGCATAGGTGCCTGCCCGCGGTTTAAAGGTTCGCCACGCAGTGAGGTGTTTGCAAAAAGAAGTATCCTGTCGCAATTGGTCTATTATCTGGTCTACATTCATGGAGTACCTTATCTATGGGGTTAAGAAAGGGTATCTTACTATATTGTAAATTGTTTTGGGTTTCAGGAAGGCTGAAACTATCTGTACGTTCAGACCTGATTATAGACAGGTGCTCTGCCTCTATCAAAACGGAGTGATATTCTGCTCCTGTAATAATGTAGAATATAAAGAAAGGGCAATCTAATGAAATCATATACGACTTTGTTATTCGCTGCGTTTCTTTCTGTCCTGCTTCTTACAGCATGTAAGGAAGAACCGGAGCCTGACGAATATCGTCAGGCAATGCGTGATTTTGTTATGGCACTCCGTGATCATGCTGACAGTACAGCCCCGGATTTTCTGTTGATTCCCCAGAATGGCAGTGAGCTGCTTACTATGGGGGATGGCTATGACACGCCTCCGGCAGCGGCATACCTGGCGGCAATAGACGGTCAGGGACAGGAAGATCTGCGCTATGGATATGCTGCCGATAATAGACCTACAGAACAGGAGGATACCGCTTATTTGCACGCGTATCTGACGGCGGCTGAAGCATTCGGGGTTCAGGTGCTGGTGACGGATTACTGCTGGAACGAATCGTATATGGCAGATTCGTACACAGAAAATGAGCGCGGGAAGTTTATTACTTTTGCTGCTCCGTCCCGTGGTCTCGATGTCATTCCTGAATACCCTCCCATTCCTTATAATGTAAATGGCGATGACATAATAACTCTGGCAGCGGCTCGTAATTTTCTTTATCTTCTTGACCCGGTACTTTTTACAGATCGCAGCAATTATATCACTGCTCTCGATGCGTCTTCTTACGATCTGTTTATCATAGATGCCTTTTATGAAGAGCAGCTATTGACCCGGGAAGAAGTCATACAACTTCAGAGTAAACCCAATGGTGCGCGTCGGTTGGTTATTGCCTACATGAGCATTGGCGAAGCAGAAGAGTATCGCTATTACTGGCAGGAAGGATGGCGTCCTGGAAATCCTGCATGGATCCATCGGGAAAATCCCGCTTGGAAAGGCAACTACAAGGTACGCTATTGGGAGGCTGCATGGCAAAGTATTATCTTTGGGAATCCCGATGCCTATCTTGATCGTATCCTCGCTGCAGGTTTCGACGGTGCTTATCTCGATATCATAGATGCCTACGAATATTTTGAATAGGTAGTGCCTGCGTCAAAACTTGGTTTTAAGAGTGATGCAGCAAAACATGCAACCCGTGTCATTCCGGTTTTTCCTCGACGAGGTACGAGGAGAGGAAAATACCGGAATCTATGGAGTGAAAGAAAGTGTGACTATGGTACTATAGATTCTGGTCTTTGCCGTTCAAGGATTCGCGCCAAAACTGGAATGACGGTAGAAGAAGTCATCTTCGGATTAAACTTGTATTGGAAAAAGAAATTTGACCCGGGCTTTATGATAAACACGCTAGGTGTCTATCCTGTTATTACACTGGAGAAGTAACTGTTCATGGTATCCAATTATATTTTGCCGGGTGTGTCGCCTGTTGTATTCTGGATTTTTGTGAGCATTGCCGTACTCATACAGGGTATTAGTAAGTCTGGTTTCGCGGGCGGTGCAGGGGTATTATCCCTGCCCCTGATGATGCTTGTCATGCCGGTGGATAAGGTGGCGGCAACCCTTCTTCCGCTGCTGATCCTGTTGGATATGAATGCTATTTATCATCATCGCCATAACAAAAATTGGCTTGTAATCCGCCGTATTTACATTCCTTCTCTCATCGGTATTCTATTGGGTGCTTTTGTATGGTGGCGCATCGGTACTGCAGGGGTTGAAACTTATGGGGGGTATATCAAGCGCTTCGTCGGGGTAATGGCCATTCTTCTGGCACTTTATATTTTTGCTAAAGAGGCTTCTTTGGAATGGGTGCGGGATAAAAAGGCCGGGGCGAAGATAGGGTGGGCTGCAGGTATCTTTGCCGGGTTTTCCTCTACGATTGCCCATGCGGCGGGACCTATTGTCAGCCTTTTTGTATTTTCACAAGGTATGGGGAAGACCTTATTTGTGGGTACAGTGGCGTGGACTTTTACGCTGATCAACCTTACAAAGTTACCTTTTTATGTGGCAGTTGATCTCATCGATTTTTCTGTGTTACGTTTTGATATGTTACTTATTCCGCTGGTGCCTATCGGTTCCTGGCTGGGTAAATGGATGCACTATCGTGTATCAGAATCCCTGTTCAATCGTACCATCATGGTGCTGACACTTCTTGCCGGACTGCAGCTGTTATTTAATATCAATTTGGTAAAAATGCTGTTGGATTCCATACTCTAGTTTT
>JAGLCZ010000145.1 GCA_023145975.1 Candidatus Hydrogenedentota bacterium
AAAGCGACAAACTCAGAACGATGCACTTAAAATCGCACAGCAGCAGTCAAAGCGACAAACACAAAGTGATGCACTTAAAGTCGCACAGCAGCAGTCGCAGAAGCAAACACAGCAACAAGCTGCAAAGGCAGCAGCACAGCAACTAAAAGCAATGGCAAAGCCAAACGCTGCTAAGAAAAAACCGCAAAAGCAGAAAACGATGGATGATGTTTCCCCGCTTTCCGTAGCTGCTCCCGAGCTAAATCCCCTGGAAGCTGCAATTACAGGAATAACACCTGATGAGATACAAGCACCATTCAATGAACCCTCTGATGACAATCCCGTTGTAGGGATTCCCGTCGAGGTTGTTCCGCTTGAGGCTGTTCCGACCGCACCAAAAGTGGTACCCCCTCATGGAGGAAATACCACCGGCTCACAAAACGAAGAGAACTATCCAAAACCAAGGGATGTCGCTTTTGTGTTCCCGGATCAATCTGTATCCATTGCTATTCCCCACAGACGCAGCCGTGCCAAAGTTCTTTTTGCAGCAGGATTCCTTTTTTTGATTGCCGTTGTTGGTATGGTTGCTTTCATCATGCAGCGTGGTCCTGCACCTGCTGAAAATGGTACTGAAATAGCAAATGAAGCCGTGGTACCTATTCCCGAGCCAAAAGAAAAAATGTTGCATATCGAGTTTCCGACAACGTATTCATTCGGAGTGTTATATGACCCGGAAGAACAACGTGCAAGCGATGATTGGCCATCTTATGCCAAGGCACAAGGCACCGTTGAATATGTGGAAGGAAAAAAATTTCACATTGTAATACAGCAGGAACATGCAGATAACCTGGCTCCGTTGACAACAATCCCGCCCAATACCATAAGTTCACTTCGTCTTCCGGATATGGAGTTAACGGAAGCAGTCCTTCAGAACCTGTGGCAACTTAAAGGGCTTAAGATCCTTTCTATTGACAAAATAATATCCGACGAAGAAAAATCAAAAGTTAAAAATGGGTTTTCATACGATGTTATGGTCACTTCCCGCGATCCAAACGAAGTGGTACGCGCACAAACATCACCAGGAGTACGCACATTATCCTTCCCCACCGATGCTTCTGTAGGACGCATCGCTATTCGGAAATGGCAAAAAACGGATCAAATGTGGCAGCACTTCGAACTTGCCCTCGGCGATGTTGAAATTCCAGCGAATATGGAAATACAGATGGAGATCAGCAAGGATGTCACTGATCTGGGATTCCTTGCTGCACTGCAAGATGAATCTAACCGAACAGTCCTTCATTCACTTATCCTTTCAGGTTCCTCTATTAATGATACCAGCATGGAAGGCGTTTCCACACTCAAAACCTTATACGGACTCGAGATGCTCCAAACCAATGTAACTGCCGCCGGTATGAATAAGCTAATCGGTATACGTGGGTTAGAGCACCTGAAAATTGACGGAACCAAACTTCCTAATGATGGGTTTGAAGTATTAAAAGAACTTATCAATCTTAAGCGGGTAGAAATTTATAATGCCCCCAATGTAACTATCGGCATATTACCCGTATTTAAGCAATTACGTTCGTTGAAACGACTACATTTGGAAAATACGGGCATAACTTCGGAACAGCGACGACAAATTGATACCGAAATAGATAAGTGTACTGTTTCCCCTTTACTATAGTTTATACACCTCATTTATAACGAAGAAGAAGTTAGCGCTTGACGGTCTGTATATCCTTCGTTCCCTTTGATTCCCTGCTTTCGAGCTGCTGCCTCCGCATACTCATCACATGATATCTTTTGCAAGTTATAACATGTGATTTTTCTAACATCCTATGTCAAAATTTCCATGCGCTGCCTTGTTATTTTAGAATAGGTCAGGTATACTCACAGGTTCAAGAGTGCTTGGATAGGACTCTCCCCCTATGCCCCCATTTCTGAAAACAAGCAATAGTACTCCGGCAGGGTTACTTTCTACCCCACTGCAGTTTCTTGGGTACTGGGTAAAAACAATGCTGGTTTACGGCAATAAAAGGATGGATCATGGCGAAAAATATATTCATAACCGATGACTTTCTTCTTGAGAATGAATATGCCCGGGAACTGTACTATAAATATGCCAAACCCCTTCCCATTGTGGATTTTCATTGTCATTTGCCCCCGGAACATGTATCTGAAAATAAACGATTTGAGAATATGAGTCAAATCTGGTTGGCAGGCGATCATTATAAATGGCGGCTTATGCGTGCCAATGGTGTACCGGAATACTACTGTACCGGTGACGCCCCCGATTGGGAAAAATTCGAAAAGTGGGCGGAAACGGTTCCACATACACTGCGTAATCCCGCCTATCACTGGACCCATCTTGAACTGCACCGGCCCTTTGGAATTCGGGATCGACTGTTCGGCCCCGAAACGGCACGTAGTATTTGGGAGGAATGCAATGAAAAACTGGCACGTCCAAAATTTTCTGCCCGAGGAATAATGCAGCAGATGAAAGTGGCGTTGATTTGCACTACAGACGATCCAACAGATTCTCTCGAGGCCCATCGTATTGCCTCCGAAGATCCGAAGTGTAAAGTTTCCATGTTACCCACTTGGCGCCCGGATAAAGCACTTGCCATTGAGACTCCAGAAATATTCAATGCCTGGGTAGATCGCCTTGAAACTGCAACAAATATGAAATGTGCAACCTTTGAACAGCTGATCGATGCATTGCACCACCGTGCACAGTTTTTTGCTTCCCGAGGATGTAAAATTGCCGATCATGGTCTTGAAGTTCCTTATGCAGAAGACTACACCCTGGCAGAAGTTCGCCGTGCATTTAAGAAAGCACGTAGTGGAAAAACTCTCAGTCTGGAAACAGTACTTGAGTACAAATCTGCAATGTTATACGAACTGGGGCTGCTGAATCATAAAATGAACTGGGCACAGCAATTACATATTGGTCCTATTCGTAACAACAGCACGCGCATGTTCAAGGAGCTTGGTCCTGATACGGGATTTGATTCAACTGGCGACCAGCCCTTTGCACGTTCCCTGGCACGACTCTTGGATCACCTGGATCAGAGCAACCAATTAGCACGGACCATACTGTACACGCTAAACCCTGCATCAAATATGGTGCTTTCCACCATGGCAGGAAACTTTCAGGACGGTTCAGTACCCGGGAAGATACAGTTTGGTAGTGGCTGGTGGTTCAATGACCAATTAAATGGTATGGAACAACACATTGAAATCTTATCTCAGACAGGATTGCTCAGCCGTTTTATAGGCATGTTGACTGACAGCAGAAGTTTCCTCAGTTATCCACGGCACGATTATTTCAGGCGACTGTTATGTAATATCATCGGTCGCGATGTAGTACGCGGTCTATTACCATCAAGCACGCAACACATTGGAAAAATGGTTCAAAACATCTGTTATAATAATGCTGTGGAATATTTTGGCTTTGACTTGCCCGACATCAATAAAAGCAGACGAAAAGCAAAAAGCAAGAAGTAAAAATAAAAAGAACTTTTTCCACCCATCACTATTACCTAATACTTCTGAATATATCTCCAAAATATACTTGCAGTAATGGCAAGGAAACTTTCCAGAAAATATTCCCCCCTTTTTGCCCCTTTATCAGGTATAATTACATAAAGATGGTGGTTTATTTTTCATTATCCATAAGGTTTTTATAAAATTACTATTGTGGTTCTCTGATCTTTGCAGTACACGTACGCAAAAGAAATCGGTAGAACAGGCTCGAGGGACGTTGTTCAAAAAAAAGGGAAGAAAAAAGTGACAACGGCGATAAAAATAGGTGTTGTGGATGATTGTGTTGATGAGGCGACTCTTTTGTGCGAAGGTCTAAAACTGTTTGGCTACGATACTGTCGTCGCCCATTCAGGAATGGAAGCGCTGCGCATGGCAGCGGAACAGGATATCCATTTAATGCTGCTGGATGTCGGGCTTCCGGATATTGATGGGTACGAGGTATGCAAGCGTCTGAAGGCAGATCCGGCAACTCGGGATATTCCAATTCTTTTCGTCACAGCACGCGGCTCGTCAGATGATGTGGCACACGGCTATGACCTCGGTGCCGTGAATTATGTAGCAAAACCCTACAACCTGCCTATCATTATTATACATGTGGATGCCGCATTACGCACCCGTCAGGGTACAACCGACCTTATCTCCGGTCCTTTCCTGCTCACAGATCCGGCATACACCGACCAACTTACAGGTCTCAGGAATCGTCGCTTTCTTTTTGAGCGGCTTCAGGAAGAAGCAGAGAAAGCACACAGATATAGTTATCCAGTCTCCTGCCTGGTACTCGAACTTGAAGAAACCTCTCCGGAGGAAGCTGCTGCCTCTGAAACAAATTTTGATGATATGCTTGTTGAAGTAGCCATTGCCATGCGCAACAGTTCCCGTGCCTTTGATATTCTTGCCCGTTACGATGATAATCAGTTCGCAGCTGTATTACCGCATATCCCTCTTGAAAATGCCATATTCTATGCCAATAAAATTAAGAAGGAAGTCAACGCAGCAATAGTGGCAACAGCATGG
>JAGLCZ010000146.1 GCA_023145975.1 Candidatus Hydrogenedentota bacterium
TCCTTTTTCTGCTCATTCCCAAATTCCTATTTGGGAATGCACTCTCTCTTGAAATTCCACTTCCTCTTCTCACGAAAGGGTATAACGTAGGGCTTTGTGAACCATTGGGTTCCCAAAAGGAATTTGATACAGGCTTTAAAATAAGACCGTAATTACCCTTGACAGTGGGTTGTACACCTTCAAGCAGCTGCAGGATCAATAATTATTCCCTTTGTACGCGCTATCTCAACTATGGGAGTAAAGTTGTCCTCGTCCCACTGCAGCGCCCCGCAAGCAATCGGCTCAATCCGCGTGTCCATATCATTGGCAACGCGCCAAAGTTGTCCAACTGTTTTGTAATTTCGATCTTCATCGTACAACGAAGAAACTACCAATACATCTATATCACTCCACTCATGAACATGACCTGTTACCTGGGAACCAAATAAAACCCCAAAACGGACTGGAATTCCTGATTCCTCCAGGCATCGAAGATATTGCTGTACACTCGCTATAATTGATTTATCAACCATTGGTATAACTCACCGACTTGTTGCATAAGAATTCGGGCTTCTTTTATTTCCGGCGCAACCGGCATAAATCCAGGATAACGCCCTTCTATATTAAACTGATTTATCGCCGCCAAAATATCATAATGTGATGAAGTTCCCGTTACTCCACTTATATCATAAAGCCTTCTAAGATTATGTATCTTAGGAGGAATATCTTGGGTCGCAGCACAGACATGTGCTTTAAGTGCCTTTTCCAAAGTCAGATGAGCAAGAAAAAGGGCATGCCTTATCTTATTATTCTCCAGACAAAGATGTGCCACATTCCAGTCTTCCTGTGCTCCACACAACCAGTACTGAATTTGTTTAGACACATCAATCATCACATAAAAACTCTTTGAATTGTAACAAACATCTTTTCACTAAAAGACTCTTACAAAGTATACATCAATACTGCTGTGCAATTATATCTCCTGAATCAAGTCCTCTAAAATATTATGCCTGCCCAAGTCCCCCCCACCTTATGAACCATAAAAAAACGGGTCAAGCACTTATTGTCGCGCTTGACCCGTTTGTCTTTTATCTCTTTTTTCTGTTAGCCGTTCTCTAATGCCTTCAACATCACTCCCGCAATGTGCTTGCTCAGTGCCGCGGGATCTGCCATCTGACCGCCTTCAGCAAGAAGTGCCTGCCCATAGAGCAATTCTGCATAGGGCTTAAGACTTTCTGAAGCACTGTCTTTTTCGTGCAGTTCCTTTAATTTTTCCAGGAGCGGATGGGTCGGATTCAGTTCAAGAATACGTTTGGTTGCCGGTACTTCCTGTCCCATGCTACGCAGCATTTTTTCCAGCTGCGGCGATACATCATTGTCGTCGAGTACAAGACAGGCCGCCGACTCGGTAAGACGACCCGACAAGCGTACCTCTTTAACGTTTTCGTCTAAAGCCGTTTTAATGGCACCAAGAAGGTCCCCGTACTCTTTTGACTGCTCTTCCCGTTCTTTGGCAACCTCTTCTTTTTCCGTTTCAGAGCTTACGTCCAGATCCACTTCCCCTTTGCCAATCGCCTTGAGGGGTTTCTCTTTGTATTCAGTTACATACTGTGTCCAGATTTCATCCACCGGATCGCTCAGCAATAGTACTTCATAGCCGCGATCGCGGAAGGCTTCAATATGAGGGGATGACAGCAAACGCGCCTGAGACTCCCCTGTAATGTAGTAGATTGCATCCTGTCCTTCCGGCATCTGCTCAATATAGGTATCAAGAGATACGGCATCTTCACCGCTCTTTGTGGTGGATGCACGCATAAGATCGAGTATGGCATCCTTATTTTCGGGATCCTGAAAAATACCTTCCTTCAACGTGCGTCCAAATTCTTTCCAGAACGTATTGAATTTTTCCGGTTCTTTTTTGCTGAGCTGCTTAAGTGCTGCAAGTACCTTGCTCACAATACCTTTGCTCATACGCTGCACCTGACGGTTTTCCTGCAGCAGCTCACGGGAAACATTAAGAGGCAGGTCTTCCGAATCCACTACCCCCTTGACAAAACGCAGGTAGTCAGGAAGCAGCTCGGTACAGTCATCCATGATGAACACCCGTTTGATATACAGGTGCAGTCCGTTCTTACGGGTATCGGCAGGCATCATCATGTCAAAGGGTGCCTTCTCGGGAAGGTACAGCAGCAGCCGGTATTCAAGGGTACCTTCCATCTTCGCCTGGATACGCACCAGCGGGTCGGTCCAGTCGTGGGAAATATGCTTGTAAAACTCGTTGTACTCATCTTCGGTGACATCCTCCTTGTCACGCAGCCATAACGCTTTCATGGAGTTCAGCTGTTCTGCCGTGACCACTTTGCGTTCTTCCGCATCCGGCAAGGGCTTTCCCTCTTCATCCCGGTCAATCTCCGTGCGTTCCACGTTCATAAAAAGAGGATACGCCACAAAATCACTGTACCGTTTCACGATAGTACGAATTTCATGTTCCTGCGTATAATCTTTAATGCCGTCTTCTTCATCCGTCGCTTTCAGATGCAGTGTTACCGTGGTTCCTGCTTCCTCCCGTTCTGCATCGTCAATGGTGTATTGACCATC